>JBCBSN010000060.1:0-18414 GCA_039819225.1 Bacteroidota bacterium
GACTAATTTTGGAGAAGAATTAAAAAACAGAAATCATGTCCCAAAAAATCAAAAGCCTAATTTACCTTAGCTGTTTTATAGCTTCCGCCATATTTTATGAAGTGACCACTACCCCCGAAGATTCTACACTGCCTATAGAGACTGCGGAATTGGTAAAAGCGGAAACGGAACATGCCTCCAACGAAGTAAAACTCTTTGAGAACATCAAAAAATAAGGCCAAACCTAAATTGATAGCCAAATACCGGAGGTGTGGACTTTTCCACACCTTTTTTTATGCTCTCTAGTGTTGGACCCATCCTGAAATGGCATCATTTGTTATGTCCTTACCGCCACCTCGTACCTACGTTTTGCTTTTCCTTAAATAAATCGGTGTTAGGGTTCATCGTTAAAAAAATCCCAAATCAACTGTCTTCAATTAAACCTGTCTCTCTTTTAAAGGTCATACTATAATAAATTTTAAAAAACAGATAGACATGAAAAAAACAATTTTAGCGGTGTGCCTTATGGCAATGACCACCATGATGGCCCAGGAAAGAGGAGAAAATCAACGCAGGGGCGCCATGCGTGATCTTAGCCCGGAACAGATAGCCACCCTACAGACCAAAAAAATGACACTGGCCTTGGACTTGACCGAAGCTCAACAAAAACAAGTGCATTCCCTGCATTTGGAGAAGGCCAAATTGCGAAAGGCCAAAATGGAGGAACGCAAGGAAAGAAAGGAAAACAAGGAGGGCAGGCCATCTGCCGAGGAGCGTTATGCCCTTCAAATGGAGCACTTGGACAGCCAAATTGCCCATAAGGCCGAAATGAAGGAAATACTTTCCCCGGAGCAATATGAGAGGTGGGAGAAATTGGCCATGCATAAGGCAAAGCGGCATAAACAAGAGCGGCAGGGGGAAAGAAAAGCAAGAAAATAGTTTTTCCTTTGACCCTAAGGATAAAAAGCGCCATGGAATCCCATGGCGCTTTTCTTTTTTAGACGATATGGGAAATTGTCTTTCCGTCGATTACCGCATAGGAAGGAGAAGAGATGTTGTCAACGAATTGATATGAAGCGTTGGCGGCACTGGGGGTAAGCTCTACCAATACATAACCTCGCTGGGAGGCATCAAAATAGTTAAGGTTGTCTATCAAAAGGGTAAAGGCCTGCTCTATTCCCTGAATGGTTTCCGGGTCACTGCCAAAAATTCCCTCAAAACCCGGCGAGGTAACCGAAGAACAGGCAAACTCCTCCCCAATCCCGTTCCCGGAAGCATCCTTTAAACTATTGTTCCAAGCATTATGGGTATCCCCCGCCAATACCACCGTTGGTTTGCCCTGCAACAAAGCATATAAACGTTCCCGTTCTACCGGATATCCATCCCAGGCATCGAGATTGTATGGGACAACCGCTGCAAGTCTGGCCAATTCTCCCTCGCTCAGGGAAGTGTCTCCCGCTAATGCCCTTGCTTTTAGGGTAGAAAGTTCCACAATTGCGGTTTGCAGGGCTCCAAGGGTCTCAGGGGAGGTATCCCCTGCGGCTACCTGACCAATTAAAATCAATAGTTCAGCGGGCACCGTCATGGTGCCCATAAGTACCTGCTGGCCTACTACTTGCCATTTGGCGTTATTGCCCGAAATGGTACTGGCAGCCCAACTCAATTGGTCCGGGCCCAAAAGGTTACGATCGGGATTTGTAAGGGCCGTTTGGAAACCACCAAAATCAAAACTGCCGTCCATGTTAAAGAAATCGTTGAAGCTCAATTGCCTGTCACGTCCAATAATTCGGGTGTCCAACATAATCAGATTGGCGAGATTGCCAAATTCAAAACTTCGATAAATTAGGGCTCCATCCCCGGTTCGGATGGGAAGATACTCTCCATGTACCTGAATGGCTCTTCGCTTTCGTTCCTCGTAAGATCCCTCGGAATCATCATGGTTCTCAGCTCCGTCCATATAAGCATCATTGGTAATCTCATGGTCGTCCCAAACTACGATAAACGGTTTTTTTTGGTGGGCCAGTTGTAGTCCCTCGTCCGTCCGGTACTGCCGGTAACGTAGACGATAGTCCTCCACCGTTAGGATTTCGGTCCTGGGATCGTGTACGCGGTTTAGGGGTTCCGTGTTCTCGTTTGTACCATATTCCCCTTCCCCATACTCATAGATATAATCCCCCAAATGGAGGATTACGTCCGCATCGCTCTTTGCCATAGCATCGTATACGTTGAACAGCCCCGCAGGATAGTTGGAACAGGAGCACACCGCTAATTTTAAATGGGATAGGGCATCGCCGCTGGATGGTAGTGTAATGGTCTCCCCAATGATGGATTCTTCCTCCAACATCTCATTCGTAAAACGGTAATAGTACTTTCCGCTGGAAGACAATCCGGTAACGTCTACCACAACGGTAAAATCGTCTTCCCTGGAAGTCGATACGGTACCTTCCCGCACAATATTGGAAAAACCGTAATCCGTTGCCATTTGCCAAGTAATGGGTATTACGGAGTTTACCTCCTCCGTAGTAGGGGTAAAGCGTGTCCATATGATGACTGCCGATGCCGAGGGGTCAAAGCTGCCCACCCCGTGCAAAAATCGAGGGATTCTTTCAGGGGGATTGCCGTCCCCATGAAAATCCTTTACGCATGCCAGCATTTGCGAACTTAGAATAACGCCGCCGGAGGCAATTACCGATTTTGCCAAAAAGGCTCTTCTGGATAGTGGTTTTCGTTCCATCTTATTTTTTTCCTAAAAGTATCGGGGCAACGTTCCTTTTGGGTTAATTGAAGATTAACCAATGTTAATGCTTTGGGCCGGTGGGTTAAGAAAAGTAAAAGAGGCAGGGTTTGACGAGGCTTTTCCAGAAAAATGCCCCAGATCATTTCTATTTCATTTTGTTCTTTTGGATATTTGCGGATTTCCAAAATGTGACCGGTACACGAGGTCTTGGACACCATAATATAAGAACCGAAAAATGGACTACAAGAAAATCAACAGAGCATCCTGGAACAACAAAGTAGACATACACCTTAGCTCGGATTTTTATGACCAGGAAGGTTTTCAGAATGGAAAATCGTCCTTAAATACCATTGAATTGGAGCTTTTGGGGAATGTGGCCCATAAAAGCGTATTGCACCTACAGTGCCATTTTGGACAAGATACCATATCCCTGGCCCGGATGGGCGCGCATACCACCGGAGTAGACCTGTCCGATAGGGCCGTCCAAACTGCAACACAACTTGCTCTTAAGGAGGATGCGGATGCCACCTTTATTTGCTGTGACCTCTATGATCTGCCCCAACATTTGGAAGGAACCTTCGATATAGTCTTTACCAGCTATGGCACCATTGGTTGGCTGCCGGATATGGATAAATGGGCCAAGGTGGTTTCCCATTATTTAAATCCCGGTGGAAAATTGGTCTTTGTAGAATTCCATCCCGTGGTCTGGATGTTCGATGACGATTTTAAGCAGGTAGTCTACCCCTATCTCAATTCCGGACCCATAGTAGAGACCGAAAAGGGCACTTATGCGGATCCCGGGGCCGATTTGGAACAGCAATCCGTAACATGGAACCACAGTATTGGGGAAGTAGTAAACAGTCTACTACAAAATGGATTGAACCTTAGCTCCCTGGACGAACTGGACTATTCGCCCTATGCCTGCTTTAGGCATACCGAGGAGTTTGCTCCGGGAAAATTTAGAATTAGGCATTTAGGCAATAGAATCCCTATGACCTATGCCATTGTAGCACAAAAGAAAGTGTCCTAATACAAAAACTTGAATTCCTTCTTAAGCTTAAAGCTCCAACCCGTCCAAGGCCGCAATCGTCTCGTCCAAATCCCCATAACTAAGGGCATCGTTTAAAAAGTAGCTTTCAAAGGCACTGGGCGGAAGGTAGATACCTTGTTCCAGCATTCCGTGAAAATAGGTCTTAAAAGTGGCATTATTGCCTTTGGCGGAAGATTCGAAATCGGTAACCGGGCTATCCGTAAAATGTACGGAAAGCATGCTCCCCAAACGATTGATATGGTATGGAATTCCTTTTTTGCGCAGCACATTGTCGAACCCTTCATGTAGATGTTCCGTTTTGTCTGCCAGGCTTTCAAAAATTTCGGGATGATCGTTCAATTCGGTCAGCATGGCCAAACCGGCACTCATGGCCAAGGGGTTTCCGCTTAGCGTTCCCGCCTGGTATACTGGTCCTTCAGGAGCTAAATGGGCCATAATTTCGGCCCTAGCGGCAAAAGCACCTACAGGCAAGCCCCCTCCTATCACTTTTCCGAACATCACCAAATCCGCATTGATGCCCAAGGCCTCCTGCGCCCCACCGAGAGCCAAACGGAATCCGGTCATAACCTCATCGAACAACAACAAGATTCCTTCCCGGTTACAAAGTTCGCGCAGGCCTTCCAAAAAACCCTCCCGGGGCACTATACATCCCATATTGCCCGCGACGGGTTCAATGATAATTGCGGCAATCTCTCCTTTATTGGCTTGGGCTAATGCCAATACGCCCTCCAAATCGTTATAGCGTGCCAACAAGGTATCCTTGGCCGTACCTTGAGTCACCCCAGGGCTATTGGGCGCCCCGAAGGTAACGGCCCCACTGCCCGCCTGTATCAAAAAGGAATCGGAATGTCCATGATAGCAGCCTGCAAATTTAATGATCTTATCTCTTCCCGTATAACCCCGAGCCAAGCGAATAGCACTCATACAGGCTTCCGTACCACTATTTACAAAGCGGATCTTGTCAATATTGGGCACCATGGATACGGCTAAACGGGCCAAGTTCGTTTCTATCTCAGTGGGCATGCCAAAGGAGGTTCCTTTTTTGGCTTTTTCAACCACAGCTTCTATAACGGGTCCGTGCGCATGGCCAAGGATCAGAGGACCCCATGAAGCGATATAATCGATAAGTCTGTTCCCGTCCTCGTCATATAAATAAGGCCCCTTGGCTTCCTTAACAAAAATGGGGGTACCGCCCACGGCATTGAATGCCCGTACGGGAGAGTTCACGCCGCCGGGAATGTACTTCTTAGCCTCTGCAAACAAGGCACTGCTCCTTTGATATAACATTAATGGTCGCTTTGCATGGATTTGATAAAAATTTCCTGGCCTATGGAAATGGTACTGCCCCGTATGCCGTTCCATCGTTTTAAATCGTCAACGGATACCAGATATTTCCTTGAAATGGAATAGAGCGTATCCCCTTTTTTGACGGTGTGAATCGTAGTCCCGGAATGCTGTGCAATTTTACGATTTCCTAAGCCACGACCCAGCACGGCCTTATCGTATTCGTAAAGCTTGTATCGCTCTATAAGCTCAATTAGTTTTTGGGGGTATCTTTTATCTGTTGCATATCCTGCCTGGCGCAATCCCTTGGCCCATCTTTTGTAATCGTTCTGGGGCAGGTTGAACAAAAAGGCATAGCGTGATCGGTTGGCCAGGAAAATACTATGGTCTCGATACGAGTACATGGGATGATTGTATTTTCGGAAACATTCCCCACGTTCGTCGTCATCGTGAAAATCATAGTCGCCTTGCCATCCCGTATGGCATTTGATCCCAAAGTGGTTGTTGGTCTTCTTGGCCAGTTCCCCTTTTCCAAAACCGCTTTCCAAAAGCCCTTGGGCCAAGGTAATACTGGCCGGGATGCCATAAGCCTTCATCTCAAATTGGGCAATTTCCGCGAAAGTATCGATGTATTCGGGAATGGATGAGATTTCAAATCGGATAAACTTTCCCGTATCCCTGGGGAGGGGATACATCCCGTCTTCATGGGTATTCCCGATCTGCGAGGTCTTCACGGATTGCTTTGCCTTGCTTTTACGGGCAACCGTTCTCTTCGTCTTGCACCCTATCAGAAATATGCCCAAGACCAAAATCCAAAATCCTTTTCCAACCATGTACGCCCCTCTATTACGTTACGCTTATCAGCGGCCTTCCTTTTTTGGTCAACAGCTTATTCATCCCTTTTATTCCCTGTAATCCACCCGTGTGTATGGCCAAAATCTTAGTTCCTGGCTTAAACCTATCGTTTTCTACCATGGCCAAGACCCCAAACATCATTTTGCCCGTGTAGACAGGATCCAGGGGAATACCGGTCTGCCGGTAAAAAAAATTGATAAATTCAATAAGGTTATCGGATACTTTTGCGTAACCTCCAAAATGATATGCCGTTTGTAGGCTCCAATTCTGTGATAGCGCAAATTTACGAATATCTTCGTGTAAAAAATCGCCCTTGAGTGCAGGAAAGCCAAGAATGTGTTGATGGGCCTTGGAAGTATTGATCAATCCGGCCAAGGTACCGCCCGTACCCACAGCGCAGCAAATGACATCAAAATCAACATCGGCCTTGGTCAAGATCTCCCCACAACCTTTGATTGCCAAGAGGTTGGTGCCCCCTTCGGGCATGGCATAAAACAGGCCAAATTGCCTTAGCAGTTCCTCTTGGAAATTTTTGTCTCCCTTATGGCGATATCTTTTCCGGGAGACAAAAGTAAATTGCATTCCATGTTCCCGGGCCATGGCCAAGGTAGGGTTGTCCCACCAATTTTGACGAAGTTCCTCTCCCCTTATGACACCTATGGTCCGTAATCCTTCCTTTTGCCCTGCGTAGGCCACGGCGGCAATATGGTTGGAGTAGGCCCCACCGTAAGTAAGCAAGGTATCCAAACCATTTTCCTTGGCGGCAATGAGATTGTATTTCAGTTTTCGATACTTGTTCCCGGAAATCAAGGGATGGATTTCGTCCTCCCTTTTCAGGTAGAGTGCTACCTTTTTTTCCTCAAGGACGGGGAGTTGTATTTCTTGGTTTATGGGATGCACATCAATGGCTTAGGCACGCCAAAGATATTTTATAAAACGAAAGGGACTCCTTTGATTTAGATAATCCGGATCGTGTTCATTGGCATAGGCCTCCCGTTCAAAACTGATGTTCTGATAGGCCCTATAGCTATCCAGGTATAGCATTGTCCTTAGCAGCCATTCCGTTAGGTAGAGGAAATAGAAGGGAAGGATAAGTAGTTCCAATTGCTGCCTTAGGTGGATCCGCTCATGATTAATAAGTGCTGCATCTTCCTTAAGCCCGTTGTGCTTTAGAAAAATAAAGGGCCACAGGGATAATCCTACGTAATTCTTGTAAAAAAAATGTCGGAATACTAGAATCATAAATCAGCTTTAAAACGGCGAACGACAAAGATAATTGTTAAAAAAATAGGTTTTCATGAAAACAGGATTTGTTACCAACATACACGATAAGTGGTAAAATTATGCCAAAACTCCCTTAAAATTTGGGGTTAGGCCAAGAACAAGCCCAATTTATTCACAAAATTCCCGTATTTTTATAGGTAGCAATATCTTGTCCTTGACCATAGATGAAAGAGCGAATTCCGCTGGAAGAAGGTGACTATTACCTTTCCGACGAAGGGTATAAAGTATTTACAGAACAGTACCATCTAAAAAGGGGATATTGTTGCGAAAGTGGCTGTAGGCATTGTCCCTACGGTTATGATTCTAAAATAAATCTCAAATGATTAAAGCTTTTCCGGCATGATTTTTGAAGTTTGAAAAGCAAAGCCTCGCTTAAAGAAAAAAATGTTGTTATGAAAAATATAAAAATACTTTTGATTCCGGCAGTAGCCCTCTTTTTTTTGAGTTCGTGTTCCTCGGTCGAAGTCCTTTCGGACTATGACCAGAACATTAATTTCAATCAGTACCGATCCTATGCCTTTTATAAGACGGGCATAGATAGGGCTCAAATTTCCGACTTGGACAAAAAACGTATCCTGCGAGCCATACAGGACGAAATGAACGACCGCGGCTTTGTAAAATCGGGCCAACCCGATATTTTGGTAAGTATCTTCACTAAGGAAAAAGAAGAGGTAGATGTTTTTAACAACAACTTCGGCTGGGGCGGCTGGGGCTGGGGCTGGGGTTGGAACCCCTGGATGTGGGGCCCAGGATGGGGAGCCGGTTGGGGCCCCCAGGTAAGCACAAGGACGGAAGGTTCCCTTTATATCGATCTTATTGATGCAAAATCCAAAGAATTGGTTTGGCAGGGCAAGGGTATTGGCAATCTCAATAATATTAAGGATATCCAGAAAAAAGAAGCACGGATCCGGGAATTTGTTTCGGAAATCCTACAGCAATACCCGCCCAATGCGGTAGCCGCAAATTAGAAGCCGGTTTAAAAAGCTTCCCACCTAAAATCCCTCTCCTAGGAGAGGGATTTTTTGTAAAGAACCATCGAGAATGGTATTTACTTTCCCGTTTTGAAGGCCTAAAGGTGTTTTGTAAATTAGCGGTATAGCCAAAAGCAATGTCCTACGAAAGCAATCCCATTTTGGACAAACTGCCCCTTCACTTAAAGCAGTTTATAAAACCACAACACTATGAGGCCTATACCCCTATTGATCAGGCCGTTTGGCGTTATGTAATGCGCAAAAATGTGGATTACTTGAGCCAGGTGGCCCATAAGTCCTATACAGATGGGCTACGGGCAACAGGGATTTCCGTAGACCACATTCCGAACATGTACGGCATGAACCGAATTCTAAAGGAAATCGGTTGGGCGGCCGTAGCGGTGGACGGGTTTATTCCCCCCTCGGCCTTTATGGAGTTCCAGGCCTATAACGTGCTCGTCATTGCTTCGGACATCCGGCAATTGGAACATATTGAATACACACCTGCCCCCGATATCATACACGAGGGAGCGGGCCATGCCCCTATCATTGCCAATCCGGAGTATGCCGAATATCTAAGGCGGTTTGGGGAAATCGGGGCCAAGGCCATTTCAAGCGCCAAGGATTACGAATTGTACGAGGCCGTTAGGCATTTATCCATAATCAAGGAAGCCGACGGAACCCCCGAAGAGGACATAACCGCCGCCGAAAAAAAAATAGAACAACTGCAGAATACCATGGGCGAACCCAGTGAAATGGCCCTTATCCGCAATTTACATTGGTGGACCGTGGAATATGGGCTCATAGGTACCTTGGAAAATCCTAAGATTTATGGGGCCGGACTATTATCCTCCATTGGTGAAAGTACCTGGTGTATGACCGAAGCCGTTAAAAAGGTCCCCTATTCCCTGGCGGCCGTAAACACTTCCTTTGATATCACAAAACCACAGCCTCAACTTTTTGTTAGCCCGGACTTTGCTTTTCTAAGCCAAGTACTGGAAGATTTTGCCGATACCATGGCCTTGCGCACCGGTGGACTTTCCGGCCTTAAAAAATTGATAGGCTCCAAGGAACTGGGCACCATAGAGCTGAGTACGGGATTACAGATTTCTGGAAATTTTGAATCGGTTATCGAGCACAAGGGAAGACCTGTTTACTTTCAGACCTGTGGAGAGACGGCCCTGGCCTACCGGGAAAAAGAATTGGTAGGGCAGGATAACGGACAACATGTTTCGGGTTTTGGATCTCCTCTAGGAAGGTTAAAAGGCATCAATCTTGCCATTGAGGATATGGGCCCGCGCGATCTTAAGGCCTACAACATCTATGAAGGCCAAAGCGTTACCCTGGAATTTGAGGGAAACATCACGGTTTCCGGCGAAATAATCACCGGCACTCGAAATCTTCAGGGAAAAATTTTATTGATCACCTTTAAAAATTGTACGGTATTATATGGAAAAAAGGTGTTGTTCCAAGCAAAGGATGAACCCTATAATATGGCCATTGGCCAGGAAATCGTTTCCGCTTTTAACGGCCCTGCGGATTTGAACAGCTTTGATCTGATCACCCATACCATTACATCCACCACCATTAAACCCAAAGTATCCGAAGAAAAAAGAAGCCTAGAGCGATTATACGAACAAATCCGTCAATTTCGGGAAGGTACAAACACAACCATATCCCGGCATAAGGTTTTTGAAGAAATCAAGGAAAAACATCCTAAGGATTGGTTATTGTCCGTTGAGCTATATGAATTGGCAAAGACTAATGGCGATCGGGATTTTGCAACCGATATCCTAAACCATTTAGAGGATGTAAAGAGGGAAAATCCCAAGCTGGGGCGCCTTGTCGATGATGGTACGGCACTGGTGGATAAGAGCCTTGTGGCCTAACTATGAAACCCTTCTACCTATATTATATCGCCTTTATTTTGATGAGCCTTGACCTTTCCGCACAATTTGAGCCCAACTATGACGAAACCCGTGTTCCCCAATTTCAAGTTCCAGACCCGTTGACCACGTTTAAGGGGAAAAAGATAAAAAACGTGCGCAGGTGGAAGAAAAAGCGCAGACCGGAACTACTAGCGTTCTTTGCTGAAAATATGTACGGCAAGGTCCCGGGAACGTTGGATAACGTTTCATTTAAAATAATAGAAGAGGCCCATGACGCGCTGGGTGGCAAATCCATTCGCAAACAAATTGAAATACGTCTAAAGAAAAAGGGGCGGATCTTAAATTTTACGATGCTGTTGTATATGCCCAAAAGCACGGACAAGGTTCCCCTATTCCTGGGCTATAACTTTTACGGAAACCACACCGTTACCCTTGATCCCATGGTTATCGTTTCCAAGGCATGGAGTGTGAACAATGAGGATTTTGGGGTTACCGAGAACAGGCCCGTGTCCACTTCCAGAGGGGTGCGTGCCTATCGTTGGTCTATTGGGAAGATCATTGATGCCGGATATGGGCTGGCAACCCTCTACTACGGGGAGGTAGATCCGGATAAAAACGATTTTTCGGACGGCCTACACCCACTTTTTTATACAGACGGGCAACTAGGGCCAAAGGCAAATGAATGGGGAAGTCTTGCGGCTTGGGCCTTGGGGTTGCGCAAAGCCTTGGATTATCTGGAGACCGATTCGCACGTGGATGCCTCCAAGGTGATGGTATTTGGCCATTCTCGATTGGGAAAAACGGCCCTTTGGGCAGGTGCACTGGACCAACGTTTTGCCGGAGTCATCAGCAACAATTCAGGTTGCGGGGGTGCAGCTCTTTCCAAGCGCAGGTTCGGGGAAACCCTAGGGCGTATCAATGCCAATTTTCCGCACTGGTTTTGTGATAATTTCAAGCGATTTAACGAAAAAGAGGAAGAACTTCCCGCAGACCAGCATCAATTATTGGCCTTGATCGCACCAAGACCACTTTATGTGGCCAGCGCACAAGAAGATGAATGGGCAGACCCCAAAGGTGAATTTCTTTCGGCCTACCATGCCTCCAAGGTATATGGACTTTATGGAAAAAAAGGAATTCCCACCGATAAAATGCCATCTGTGAACAAGCCTATCCACGGTACGGTCGCTTATCACATAAGAACCGGAGAACATGACGTTACGGACTATGATTGGGAGCAGTATATAAAATGGGCGGAGAAGTATATAAAATAACGTGAATAATGGATAAGCTTCAAAAGCTGGATTTTTCAGCTCCCCTCCCGATAGCCTTCGGGACTAAAAGGGTGGAAAAATCCCTAAAAAAGTAATCGAATTGAGAAAATCTTTGCCCGCCTATGGCGGGTCAGGGAAATAAGATTTTCGAGTGAAAAAAGCTTATCCGTTATTCACGTTAAAATATTATTCGCTCCATTCTGAATTCTGAATTCTAAATTTCTCAAGATCCTTTACAGGTCTGCCCTTGTGTTCCAAGGTCCATCCCATGGAATTGGTCAAAATATAGAATTTTTGCAGTTCGCTCACCAAACGGTTTTGGGCATTACTTTTTAAGGAGGAAGCCTCAACTTTTTTAAGCAAAGAGTTGTTTACGCTTTTTTTTATGCGATTGTAGTCCGATGCGGTGAACGGATTTAAGTAATCCGCTGAGACGTCATAGTACTCAAAATCCGGATTGATCTTTATTTCCGGTTCCGGAATATGTGCCATGCGCAAGGTTCTAGAGTCGGTATCGATTTCAAAATCGATTTTGGCCAAGTCATAGGCAATCGCCACTTCGGCATTCACCACTACCAGGGCCTTTTTATCCGCAGTGATCAAGGGACCGAACAGTTCTTGTGAATCCTTGTAATTGTACACCTCGGCAAAATGGCCCTCCGTTACAACAAGCTTGGAAACATTCCTGATCTCTTGCTGTATGAGTGCGGTATTTTCGTTAAGGATGGCTTTGTCCTTTTTATCCTCCCCGCAAGATCGAAATACAAGAACTAGGGTCAGGGTGATAATAACACCAATAAATACTCTTTTCATCTTTAATAGGTAATATCCTGCCTACCATATGACTCATTCACTGAACTCCATAAACGGATGTTCTTTTTGAAGATAGGCAATTTTTTCTTGGAGCGCGGCCCTAAACTTCTGGGACGCCACTGATCCGGGATCGAAGAATTTGTGTTTTAAGTCTTTCTGCACAGCTTCCACTCGATCCATCATTGGAAAAATCTTCTCCGAAATCCAGATGTCACGGAATCTTTGCCAAATGTAATCAACAGCCAGTTCATTGGGGTGTACCATATCAACCTCGTAGAATCGATAGTCCCTAAGCTCGTCCATCATGAGCTCGTAGCTTTCAAAGTACGAAATATGGGATTTAGAATACGTGTTTTGAACCATATCATGGATTGCGGCGATCAGATGCGCCTTACTCCTTTGGTTTTCCCTAAAACCGTCCTTGAGGTGACGCACAGGCGAAATCGTGAATATGACTTGGGCCTGTTCATTGACTTTCCGAATATTTTCCATCACTGCGCCAAGACTTTTTTTTATTTCGGTGATTGAAAGTAGTACTTTTGAAAACTCCTTCTGTGGAATCTTATGGCAATTGGCCACAAAAGCATTGCCGTCCTTGTGCTTATAGCTCCACGCCGTACCTAAAGTAAAAATAAAATGAGTGGCATTTTTAAGTCGCTCATGAGTATGCATCAAACGGTTGTTCAGCTTTTTGATCAAATCCTTTTTTGAAACATCGCTCAGATCGGAATGGGCGTCAAAGCAGTGCCAGCGTTCGTTGTGGTAAAACACCTCCTCTTCAAGGTAGTGGTCTTGTGTTACCGATCTAACGACCAAAGTTTCAATGGCCTTGGGGTGAAATAAAATCCCAAATGGATTTTGAAAGGAACGGAATTTAAAATAGTCCAGTTTCCTACCCATATTCTCGGAAAAACAAGAGCCCGTCAAAAAAACCCGGCTATCGTAGTCAATGGGATTTTGGGCCTTTTGTTGCGGAATTTGGGTGATGAGTTTCATAGGTGATGGGCTGTAGACCCCAAAGGTCTTAGAGACCTTTGGGGTCTGCTACGTTATTCCAAATAGGATTTTACCTGCTCCAGGGCCTTCGGTATCCCGGCAGGGTTTTTCCCTCCTGCCGTAGCGAAAAAGGGTTGTCCGCCCCCTCCGCCTTGGATGTATTTCCCCAGTTCACGTATAATGGCACCTGCGTTAAGGTCTTTTTTGGCAACGAGTTCCTTGGAAATATAGCAACTCAGCAAAGCCTTTCCCTTTTGTTCCGTTGCAAACAAGAGAAACAAATCTGTTTGGTTACCACCCATTTCAAAACAGAGATCTTTGATAGCGGTAGCGTCCAGATCCAATTGTTTGGCAAGAAACCGCACACCATTAATGCTTTGAAGCTCGTTTTGCAATTGGGTCTTTACGTTTTTGGCCTTTTCCTTCAACAATTGTTCCATTTCCTTTTTTAAAAGGGAGTTCTCTTCCTTTAGGGCTTCAACCGCCTTTACGGGTTCCTGCGCATTATTGAGCAAGTCCTTGATTTCAAACAGCATACGGTTGTTCTCAAAGTAAAAATTACGTACGGCGTCCCCAGTTATCGCTTCGATACGCCGGATACCAGCCGCCACAGCACCTTCGGAAACAATTTTAAAATGCCAGATATCACTGGTATTCCCCACATGGGTGCCCCCGCACAACTCAATGGATCGTCCAAAGCGGACGGTACGCACCGTATCTCCATACTTTTCCCCAAACAGGGCCATGGCACCCTGCGCCATGGCCTCCGGGACCGGGACATTCCGCTGCTCCTCAAAAGGTAGCCGCCCATCTATCCGCGCATTTACAAAATTCTCTACCGCTCTAAGTTCGTCGACCGACAATTTGCCAAAGTGTGAAAAATCAAATCTTAGGTATTTGGAGTGCACTGCCGAGCCTTTTTGTGACACATGGGTACCCAGAACTTCCCGAAGGGCCTGGTGCAATAAATGGGTAGCCGTATGGTTGGCCTCGGTTCTACGACGTTGTTTTTCATCCACAGTTGCGGTCATGGGAGCCCCAATATTTTTAGGCAGGTTTTTTGTGAAATGTACAATTTCGTTATTCTCCTTTTTTGTATCCAAAATATAGATAACATCACCATTCGCTTCTTCCAAGTAGCCCTTATCCCCTACTTGTCCTCCCCCTTCCGGATAAAATGGGGTGATATTAAGTACCAATTGATAATGCTCCCCCTCCTTTTTAGAGATAATTTTGCGATATTTCACCACTTTCGCCTTGGCCACCAAAGTATCGTAGCCTACAAATTCTTCCTGCCTATCATCCAACAAGACGGCCCAATCTTCTTTTGACACTTTGGAAGCGCTCCTGGATCTGGCTTTTTGTTCCTTCATGGCGGCCTCAAAACCCTGTTCATCCAAGGAAAATCCTTTCTCGTTAAGGATAAGAGCCGTGAGGTCTATGGGAAAACCATAGGTATCGTACAGTTCAAAAGCTTTTCGCCCGTCCATTTGGGCGCCTTTGCTATTTGCAATAACGCTGTCCAGTAATATGAGGCCCTGGTCCAAGGTTCGTAAAAAGGAGCTTTCCTCCTCCCTGATTACATTTTCGATCAACTGCCGCTGTTCCTTGAGCTCTATAAAAGTAGTGCCCATGACCTCTACCAATACCTTGCCCAGCCTGTAGATAAAGGGTTTTTTCGCTCCTAGGAAGGTGAAACCATAGCGGATGGCACGTCTTAAGATCCTCCGGATAACGTAGCCGGCCCCTGTATTGCTGGGCAATTGCCCGTCTGCGATGGAAAAGGCTACGGCACGAATGTGATCTGCAACGACCCGGATAGCAATGTCCGTCTCCTCCCCTTCCCCATATTTTGAGTCGGTAATGGTCTCAATTTCCCGAATCAGCGGTGTAAAGATATCGGTATCATAATTGGATTTAACGCCTTGCAGAACCATACAGAGGCGTTCAAAACCCATCCCTGTATCCACATGTTTTGCAGGCAGTTCCTCAAGAACGCCATTGGCCTTGCGGTTGTATTGCATAAATACTAGGTTCCATATTTCTACCACCAAAGGATGGTCCTGATTCACCAGGGAGGCCCCAGGCACCTTTGCCCTTTCTTCCTCAAGGCGAATATCCACATGGATTTCCGAACAGGGGCCACAGGGTCCTTGGTCCCCCATCTCCCAAAAATTATCCTTTTTATTCCCAAGGATAATGCGATCTTCCGGAACTATTGCCCTCCAAAAATCAAAGGCCTCCTGATCTTTTTCCAACATATCGGAATCATCACTTCCCTCAAAGATGGAAACATAAAGACGATCTTTATCTATTTTACAGATTTTGGTAAGGAATTCCCAGGCCCAAGCAATGGCCTCTTTTTTAAAATAGCCCTCCTTGGGCCTGTTCGGGTCGCCAAAACTCCAGTTGCCCAACATTTCGAACATGGTATGGTGGTAGGTATCCTTTCCCACTTCTTCCAGGTCATTGTGCTTGCCACTTACCCGAAGGCATTTTTGGGTATCGGTCACTCTTGGGTATTTGGGAACGGTATTTCCCAGAAAAAACTCCTTGAACTGGTTCATTCCTGCATTGGTGAACATAAGTGTGGGGTCATCCCTGACCACCATGGGCGCAGAGGGCAAAATCTTGTGTTCCCTTTCCTTGAAAAAATTGAGAAAGTTGGTTCTAATATCCTTGGAAGTCATACAAATTGCTAAGGTTTTGCAAATTTTAACAGTTTGTTCAAAACAATTTTTATATTTGCTTGTTCTGTTAAAAACGAGGCCCAAAAATAGGATAAAATCCCTTTATGTCTAAGGTAAGATATTATTACGATCCGGATACTTTGTCCTACCGGAAAATAGAGCCCAAAAAGTCCAAGCGTTACCGCAACATCGCCTTATTCTTTCTTGGATCGCTTCTTTTTGGATTATTATGCCTTATTTTTTTATTGAACACGAACCTTATTAATACCCCAAGGGAGCTTTCCCTGCAGCGGGAGGTAAAGAACTACGAACTCCAGTTTGAACTTCTGAACAAGAACATGGAGCAGATCGAGGAAGTTTTGGCCAATATTGAGGATCGTGACAACAATATTTACCGTCTGTATTTTGAGGCCAATCCAATTCCTGAGGAACAACGCCGTGCTGGATTTGGTGGGATAAACCGCTACAAATCCCTGGAAGGCTTCAATAACTCGGAAATGGTCATCGCCACCACCAAACGAATGGATATCATTAAAAAACAGATGGCCATACAATCCAAGTCTTTGGACGAGATTACCAAATTGGCCAAGGAAAAAGAGAAGCTTTTGGCAGCTATCCCTGCTGTACAGCCCATCAACAATGAGGATTTAACAAGAATGGCTTCTGGATTTGGATGGCGTTCCGACCCCTTTACCAAAGCTCGGAAAATGCACTGGGGCATGGATTTCACGGCACCAAAAGGGACTCCCATCTATGCTACGGGAGATGGAAAAGTGACCCGCGCGGACAACAATTCTTCCGGTTATGGAAAACACATCCGCATAGATCATGGATATGGTTATATATCACTCTATGCGCACTTGAGCAAGTACAATGTTAAACGGGGACGGAAAGTGAAACGTGGAGATCTTATTGGCTTTGTAGGTAATACCGGTCGTTCGGAGGCACCCCATGTGCATTATGAGGTATGGAAGGATGGAAACCGTATAAATCCCATCAATTTCTACTATGGAAGCTTGTCGGCAGAAGAATTCGAAAACATGCTGAAATACGCCAATCAAGAAAATCAATCCCTGGATTAATGCATGTAGAGCTTCCCGAAAAACGGTATTATGCCATTGGTGAAGTAGCCAGTGCATTCGGTGTAAATACGTCGCTGATTCGTTTTTGGGAAAAGGAATTCGATGCTTTAAAGCCTAAAAAAAATGCAAAAGGCAATCGCAAATTTACCCCTGATGATATTGAAAACCTCAAACTCATCTATCATTTGGTAAAAGAAAGGGGGTTTACTTTGGAAGGTGCCAAACTACATCTAAAAGAAAATAGGAAAAAAACATTGTCCAATTTTGAGATTATACAGAAATTGGAACGTGTAAAGGCAGAACTGACCAAAATAAAGAATTCACTGTAGCGACAATAAATAACCGTTTTAAGAACACAAATCATGAAAAAAGGAATAATCGTCTTAATAGTTCTGGGGATATTGGCATTTGCCCTATACCAATGGGGAGTAGGCTTTAATAATACGGCCGTGGAGTTAGAGGCCGATGCCAAGACGGCCTGGTCCAATGTAGAAAGTTCCTACCAGCGCCGGAACGATTTGATAGGAAATCTTGTAAAGACGGTACAAGGAGCCGCGGATTTTGAGCGTGGCACCCTTAAGGATGTCATTGAAGCAAGGGCCAAGGCCACGGCCACCAACATAGATGCCGGAGACCTGACCCCCGAGAAAATGGCCGCTTTCCAGGAAGCTCAAAGCGGGCTTTCCGGAGCTTTGGGCAAACTAATGGTGGTAGTGGAGCGCTATCCCGATCTTAAGGCCAACCAAAATTTCCTGGAGCTGCAATCCCAATTGGAGGGAACTGAGAATCGGATCAATGTGGCACGGGACCGCTTTAACGAAAAAGTCAATGCCTACGACATCCATACTACAAAATTCCCCGGTAAATTATTGGCAGGAATGTTTGGTTTCGAAGAAATGGCAAGGTACAAGGCCGATCCCGGTTCCGAACAGGCCCCGGATGTAGATTTCGACTTTAACTGATTCCATGCCCAAGGTAGAGGATTTTCTAACGGCAGAGGAGGAAGGGGAAATCGTGCGGGCCATTTTGGAGGCCGAAAGGAATACCTCTGGCGAAATCCGTGTGCATATTGAGGCACATACCGAAATGGACTACCTGGATAGGGCCAAGGAAGTCTTCCACCAACTTAAAATGGATAACACCAGGGAAGCCAATGGGGTATTGCTCTACATAGCGGTAGATGATAAAAAATTTGCTATTTACGGCGATAAGGGCATAGATAAGGTTGTCCCAAAAGATTTTTGGGACAGCACCAGGGATAGCATCCAAGAGGCATTTAGGCAGGGTAATTTTAAACAGGGCATTATCAACGGTATACTGGAGGCCGGTAAAGAATTAAAGTCCCATTTTCCGTGGCAACGCGGCGATGTAAACGAGCTGAGCAATGAGGTTTCCAAGGGTTAGTATGCTATGTATTGCCCTTATTTGCTTTGGCTTTTCCCTGGCGCAATACCAAATTCCCGAAAAACCTAAAAAGCAGACCAGCGTATATGACTACATTGGTCTTTTGCC
>JBCBSN010000060.1:18422-18667 GCA_039819225.1 Bacteroidota bacterium
GAACAAAAATTGATCCGATACTCGGACAGTACCTCCACCCAGATAGTTGTGGCCATTATTGGTTCAACTAAGGGGGAGAACATCACCTACCTAGGTGCCCAATGGGGACAAAAATGGGGAATAGGTCAAGGCGAAAAAGACAACGGAATCCTAATTCTTTTGGCAAAGGATGACAGACGCATTGCCATTAATACAGGCTATGGGGTAGAAGGCTCCCTTACCGATGCCATGTCGCGCAAAATTAT
>JBCBSN010000061.1:0-18622 GCA_039819225.1 Bacteroidota bacterium
CGTTTTCCGCACTTTATATCTATAAAAACAAGACGATTACCGTTTTAGACCCCTCTTTCGTGGTTTCCGACATGATCGTATTCGGAGAGGAGCTTATCGTGGGCGGGGGACAAAAAGGGCTCTACCGATTGTCCAAGAACACTTTGATACCCCTAGCGGGCCAAGAACCATTAGAGGATAAAACAATGACCGACATGGCAGTGATCCAGGACAAGTTGCTCGTGGGTACCAAGTTACAGGGCTGCTTTATTTACGACGGCCAGAACCTAAGGCCTTGGGAAGAGGAGATAAACCAGGATCTAAAGCGGTATCAATTGAACAAAATATTGTTGCTTAACTCAGGGGAATATGTATTTGGTACTATTAAGAACGGGCTGTACCTCTATGACCCAACACAAAGGAAAGCCCGTAACATTAACCGAAAAAAAGGGCTCCAGAACAATACCGTACTATCGCTGTCCCAATTTCAGGAACAATTATGGGTGGGGCTGGACAACGGATTGGACAGGCTTTATATAGATAATCCCATAACATACTATACGGACTACACAGGTACCTTAGGAACCGTGTACGACATTAGCGTTCACGAAAACATCATATATCTGGGCAGCAATACGGGCATCTATAACCTAACCCATGATGTTCTGAAATTTGTCCCGGGCTCACAAGGCCATGTATGGGATCTTGAGGTTGCCGCCAATGAATTGCTCGCAGGCCACAACACGGGCACCTTTAAAGTAACCGGGACAATACTGGACAAAATATACGGCAGTGCCGGGGGGTACCATCTTGTCAAGGTCCCCGAAAAAGAGGATACCTTTTTACAGGGAACCTATACCGGGCTTGCCAAATATGGGAAAACGGAAACGGGAATATGGGAAGTGACCCGGATGAAAGGTCTCGGAGATCCCGTAAAACAACTCTGCTTTGAAGACCCCAATACCGTTTGGGCGGCGCACCCCTACAAAGGGCTCTCTAGATTTACACTTGATGACGCTCTTACCACGGTTTTGGAAACCCGGGAATTTGGAACGGAAATCATTCCCAACACCTACAACATTAAGCTGTATAATGTAAAAAACCAAATTGTTATCCAAAGTGGTGGGCTTTGGTACAAATACAATCCCATTACGGAAAAAATAATGGATTTTAAGGAATTTGAACCCTACAGGAACAAAGACCTTATCTATAATGACGGTTCCCATTTTTGGTTCTTGGACAGAGAGAATGGGAAAGAGTTAAGTTACACGGATCTAAAAAAACGCACCATATCCATAGCGGAACCTACCTTGGCGCAACGTTTGATACCGGATGCCGAAAATCTTTTTAAATTGAACGATTCCCTTTACTTCCTTACCCTAAGCGATGGATTTGGTCGGATAAATATTGCCCAACTGAGCCGTCGTTTGGCCAAATTTACCATTCCCAGCCCCAAACTTGCCTATTTCAAAGACGAGAAGGGACGGCTTCCCTTAGATGATTCCCTATCCCTCACCATTCCGTTCCGGTTTTCTCAAGAAATCCATTTGCAAGTATCCGCGCCCAGTGTGGTACAGCCCAGATACCATTATGAACTAAAGGGGCCGGCACCAAAATCGTACATGTCCCACAAGGGTACCGTGGACTTTCAGAACCTTCCTCATGGGGACTATCGGCTCAATATTTATACCTTAAGTATGGACAATACCAAATCCCCTCCCCTGGTAGTACGCTTTATCATAGCCCCGCCTTGGTATCTCTCCAACCTTAGCATCATAACCTATGTCCTGGGCCTGATCGGACTCTTTTTTCTGGTGCGCCATTACAACCAACAAAAATTGAAACGAAAACATAAAAAATTAAAAACGCAGCTACAGCAGGAACAAAAGGAACTTCTGGCCGCCCTTGAGAAGGAAAAATTGGAAAAGGAAATTCAAGAAAAACAAAAAGAGCTGGCAAGAACTACGATGAGCGTGGCCAAAAAGAACGAGCTTATATTGGAGCTAAAGGAAATGCTATTGCTCCATAGGAAAGAGTTCTCCAACAAGCAGCGTTACCGTTCCCTTACCAAAAAACTGGAACGCTCCATTAACGGGGACGAGGACTGGAGGCACTTTGAAGTAAACTTTAAGGAACTGCATGGGGACTTCTTTGAAAATTTACTTCAGAAGTATCCGGATCTCACCCCAAAAGACTTAAAGCTGTGCGCTTACCTAAAAATGAACCTTTCCTCAAAGGAGATTGCCCCGTTGATGGGCATCAGTATTAGGGGGGTGGAAATACACCGATACCGGCTTAGAAAGAAGTTAAACATGAACAGCTCTCAAAATTTATCCAACTTTTTGATCAAGTTCAACTGAATCCTATCATTTTTTGCATATCCTTCCTGTTTTTAACCCTTAACAGCTACATCATTACTACATCACTTTGTTAATAATTTAAGTTTCCTGAAGCTATTCACTACTGCAAGAGCCTTGAAATTAGGGGTTGCGGGCCAATTAAACCCTGATGTATTTTTTATGTAACCCCTGTATAATACAAGGACTATCCATTTTATTAATTTGGCAATAATCTAACTCAATTAATGCGCAAACATGAAAATGAAGAACTTTTTTTTGTTGATTTCGTTTTTCTGTCTCTCCGTTATGGCATTCTCTCAGGAGATTACCGTAACGGGAACGGTAAATGACGAATTAGGTCCCTTGCCAGGGGCATCCGTGGTGGTAAAAGGAACCACCTCCGGCACACAAACCGATTTTGATGGCAACTTTACCCTGGACAATGTGCCTGGCGATGCCATATTACAGGTAAGTTACGTGGGTTATTCCCCTCAGGAAGTCTCGGTGAACGGGCAAACCAGTTTTACCATTACCCTGCAAGAGGACACACAAGCCTTGGACGAAGTGGTAGTGGTTGGGTACGGTACGCAAAAGAAAGCGGATCTTACCGGGTCTATTACAACAATTAAATCCGATGACATTACCAGGACCCCGGCCGGGGCGGCCATGCAATCGCTTCAGGGTAAAGTAGCGGGGCTTCAAGTGGTGACCAGCGGTGCGCCCGGAGCAGCACCCACTATCAGGGTGCGTGGTATTGGATCTTATGACAGTAATATAGGTGATGATTTTGACCCCTCTACACCGCTTTATATCGTTGATGGTGCCTTTTATGATGACATTGATTTTTTGAACAACGAGGACATCGAGACCATTTCCGTGCTTAAGGACGCCTCTGCATCCGCAATTTATGGAGTACGAGCGGCCAATGGCGTTGTCCTGATCGAAACCAAATCCGGAAGGACCAACCAAAAACCGCGCATTACCTATAACGGTTATCAAGGGGTACAGGTGGCACAAAATGTGGTAAGGCTTTCCAATGCGGAACAATTTGCCACCATAGCCAGGGAGTCCGGTTCGGCCGCAGAGGCACAGGCCATTGAAAATGCCATACAACGCTATGGAAGAAGTAGAATAAACCCTAATATCCCTGATGTAAACACAGATTGGTACGATCTTATCCTGAGGCATGCAGAGATTCAAAACCACAGTATTGGGGTTACCGGTGGTGGGGAGGGCATTACCTATTCCTTTGGATTGAGCAATTTTAAACAAGAGGGTGTCCTAAGAATGAAGAACGACTTTGAACGCTTTAACATCAGAGCCAAATTGAATGCGAAACTTAGTGATCGCTTGGATCTGGGCGTTTCCACACTTTTGAGCAACGCTACCCGATTTCGGCCAGAGGATGCCGCTTTTGCCTCTGCATATTCCGCCGTGCCAACCATGCCTGTTCTTGACCCCTCCAAGACCGATGCATTTCCAAGACCCTATGCCAATGCACAGGATTTGGGATACAGGGGACCCCAAAATCCCTTCCCCCTTATGGAGAATACCGAGAATAGGGATAGGATACGGAACACCTTAATGGCCTTTGACCTTAGTTATAAGATCATCCCGGAAAAATTGACCCTTAAAACCGCCTATTACCACAACCTGGAAACCACGGAAACTAGGGAGCTACAATTTCCCTACTTCTTTGGAAATGGCAGTGCCTTTAGGGAAAACGCAAGATTGATAAAACGAAACGAGACTTTTTCAGAACAAACATGGGACAATACCCTTACCTATAATGACAGTTTTGGGAATCACAATTTAACCGTTTTGGGAGGAACATCCTTTAGGGACCTGTCCTATGAGCAATTAGAAGCCCGGGGATTGAATTTCCCCAATGGTCCCGGAATAGGGGAAGAGGCCTATTTCCTGGATTTGGCCCAGACCATTGTGGATGTAGAAGGCAACACAAGGGTTACGGGGGACGATGGAAGAAGGGAATTCTTTCTCTCTTATTTTAGCCGTGTTGCTTATAACTACGATAACAAATATTTGTTGTACGGCACATTTAGGGCGGATGGCACTAGTAAGTACCAAGAGAAATGGGGGTATTTCCCGGCCTTTGGGGCAGGTTGGGTCATCTCCGAAGAATCCTTTATGCAGAACAATGGTATTTTTGATTTCTTAAAACTAAGGGGAAGCTGGGGTGCATTGGGTAATGCCAACGTAGCTTCCAGTGAAGGCGCAATTACCTCATCCGAAGTTCTTGCCGCATTTGGGGACCGTCCATTTTCCGGAATCGTAACCAGCAGTGATTTTACCGCATTGCGATGGGAGCGGACGGAAGAAACCAACGTGGGCCTTACCGCCCGCCTCTTCAATAATCAACTGACCATTGAATCGGATTATTATATCAGGGACACCAAGGATGCCGTAATTCCGGTTTCCAGACTTTTGGTCGCAGGGGTCCTTAGACAGAACGTGGGGGAGATCAGAAACTCCGGTTTTGAATTGGCGCTAAATTGGAACAAACAGGTATCCCCGGATTTTAGTTATACCATAGGGGCCAATTTGGCTACTTTGGACAATGAAGTCCTAGATCTGGACGGGCAAGAAAACCTTACCGTTGGAGGAGACACCGCACAACGGTCCGTAGTAGGAAAATCCATAAACCATTTCTTTGGCCTTGAAGTGGCCGGAGTATACCAAACCGAGGAAGAAATCCAAGCGGATCCAGCCGCCGTGGCGGCCATTGCCGGCGGCCGTACTATAGAACCGGGGGATTTAAGATATGTGGATCATACCGGTGATGGGACCGTAGATGCACAGGACAGGGTAGACCTTGGTTCATTTTTGCCCTCATACACCTTTGGCTTTAATTTAGGTGTAAATTATAAAGCCTTTGATTTTTCCTTGAACGTTTTTGGCCAGGGTGGAAACGTAATCGCCAATCAAAGGCGATTTGCCATTCGGCAGACCCCTGATCCCAACGTGGATAGGGACTTTGCCATAAACCGATGGACAGGACCGGGAAGTACAAACAGCTATCCATCCGCCAGGGGAATCCGAAATTCTTGGAGCAACGAATTCCTGAACAGTTTCTTTGTCGAGGACGGGGATTTTGTTCGCTTGCAGAATGTTACCTTGGGCTATACCCTTCCAGATTTACAGGGCAAGTTTAATCCCGAAATCCGGATTTATTTTACCGCTGAGCGACCTTTAACCTTGTTCGACTATAACGGTTTCTCGCCCGAGGTCGCAAATGGCAGGGACAATCAGACCTATCCCATTCCCGGAGTATATACTGTTGGCATAAATATTCAAATATAAAAATAACGCTATGAGACATTTAAAAATGAATAAACTACCGTTGCTTTTGGCCGCGCTTGGGGCCATGCTTCTTGGTTGTTCCGAAAAACTGGACCAACCGGAACTTAACAACGATTTTTCCGGGGGTGCCGATTTTTCGAAAACCGAGGAAATGATATTCTCGCTAATCGGGGTTTATCAGACCATTAACAGGAGAGGTTGGGAACAACCCTTGGTCGTTGGCACAAGAGGCGATGACGTTAATGCCGCAGGCGATCAGCAAGGACTTATCAACCAAGATCGTTATATATACGACAACTCCTTTTTTGGTTCGCGGACCTTATGGGAAACCTATTATACCGATATTATCGCCGCCCATGCCGGCATGGAACAGATTGAGCGGTTTATAGAGTTTGCCGATGATGACAATATTGCACTGGGCAATCAATATATTGCTGAGGCGCAAGTGCTAAGGGCCTTGTTGCTTTTCCAATTATCCCAGGTATATGGTGATGTATTTATCCCGGAATCCTCGGACCTTTCCGCTTTCGAGGGTGTAACCGAAGTCCCCTCCAAGGATCAGGTAATGCAACATATTTCGGACCAAATGGATCAGGCCATCCCACTTTTACCGGATATGCGTCCCAATGAACGTACCGACCTGCCCGGAGGCGTTACAAGGTACACGGCATTAATGCTCAAGGCAGCGGCAAATCAGGAACTACAAAATTATCAAGCGGTCGCCGATGCAACCGGCCAAATCATAAATTCGGGCAAGTTTAGCCTTTTCGAGGATTATTATGAGCTATTCAAGACCCCGGGCAAGCTCAGCAACGAAAGCTTATTCGAATTCCAGTATTCCGACTTTGGGGTTGGCCAGGGAGATCGCGTTAGCCATCTATACAATCCTTATGGCCCAAATAGCTGGAACCCAACCGTTGCTGGAGCTTCCAACGGGTGGGGCTTTTTTGAACCTACCCTTAAATATGTGACCTTTATGCTAGATCGGGAGGAAAATGTACGCTTGGAAACCTCGGTCTTCTTCAGCCAAAGGGGTATTGATAGTCTCATCGCATCAAGTGCTTATACCGGGGACACGCTTCCCAACTTCGTTTCCCCCACAACTAGGGACGGTGATGAAAATACCGCAACGGTCCGATCTATCTTTTCCAGCGGAAAGCATTACCTCCCTACCAATCAGCTTATTCCAGGTCGTACGGCCTATGGAAGCAATAAGAATTATATCGTTTTTCGGTATGCCGAGACCTTATTGATGTATGCCGAAGCACTGTTGCAAGGGGCCTCCGGATCCGGCATGAGTGTGGACGAAGCAGTAAATAGGGTTAGGGAAAGGGCCGGAATGGAACCCCTGAGCGGGGTAACCTTGGATCAATTGGTCGATGAAAAATTCGCGGAGCTCGCCATGGAATGGGGAAAACGGTTCTTTGACATGGTAAGGCTCCAGAGATATGATGAGTTGAGCTTTGGAGGCAGGAACTTTACCGCGGACAGGGCCTTTGTTACCTATCATCAAGATCAAATAGATGAGTTTCCCATCTTGGGCGATATTGTAAATAACAGATAAAAATTGTTGAAAGATGAAAAGAATAAAATATAGTATTACATGTATACTCACCGCAATGTTATTTTACGGCTGTGACCAAGGAATAGACGGAATCACGGAAGTGGATCCCGGACCGGACATGTCCGCCCCACAGATAGAGATCAGTTCTCCCACGGATGGCTCCTCTTTAAAGGTTAACGAGCAATTTACGAGCGTGGACATTAATTTTGAAGCTTCGGACGACATTGAATTGGGTACGGTAAGGGTGGTTATGGACGGAACGGAAGTTGCCAATTATAACAGTTTTAAGGATTACCGCCGCTTTATAGTGGACGATTTGGTTTATGATGGCATAGGGGACGGAGCCCATGAACTCGCGGTCACCGCAACGGATCTGGACGGTAAATCCACTACGACTACATCAAGTTTCACCAAGGAACCCGCTTATATTCCAAAGTATGCCGGTGAAATTCTATATATGTCCTTTGATGGGGATTATACGGACCTTATAAGCTTCCAAAAAGCCGGGGTAGAGGGAGACCCCGGTTTTAACGATGAAAGCCTAAATGGCCCAAGTGCCTATGCCGGGGCCTTGAATTCTTATCTTACCCTTACTACGGAAGAACTGACGAATCCCGAGTTCAGTGCCATATTTTGGTTAAACCTTAACGATGCCGCTAACAGGGAAGGCCTAAAACGGGCAGGTCTGTTGGTCATGAGCCCCCCAATGACTGAAGGGGGAACCCGGAACGATCTTACCAAAGGGTTTCGATTATTTCGAGAGGAAGTAGGCGGAAACCAAGTAGTAAAACTCAATGTGGGATCCGGCGAAACAGGACACTGGTTCGACGGTGGCCAGGCGGCCGCCCTACCTAACGGGGAATGGGCCAATGTGGCCTTTACCCTTTCCGCGGACACGGCCACGGTCTACATTAATGGTCAAGTGGTGAGCACAGGACTATATGATGGTGTGGATTGGACGGATTGCAATATCCTTTCTATCATGTCCGGAGACCCCAACTTTACGCAATGGAACCACTGGTCCGATCAAAGCCTGTTGGATGACCTACGTATCTTTAACCGCGTACTGTCGCAGGAGGAGGTACAACAGATTATTGGCGACGATTCCGGTGAATTTGTTTCTTCCTACCCACCGACCTTCCCTGGGGAAATGTTCTATATGCCCTTTGACGGAGATTACAACGAACTGTTCAGGGATGAAGAAGCTACGGTGGTAGGAACGCCGGGCTTTGCCGGGGAAGCCGTTGCAGGTAGCGACGCTTACGCGGGAGTGGCCGATTCCTATTTGACTTTCCCAGCCGATATAAAAGGTCCGATCGCCACCGACGAGTTCAGTGCCACGTTTTGGTACAATGTCAATGCCGATCCGGACAGAGGTGGGATTTTGGTCATGGCCCCCGAAGATACGGAACGGGAAGGCTTCCCAGAAGTACAAAATTTGCGAACAAGTGGATTCAGATTCTTCAGGGAAGGCGATGCTACCCGGCAGGTATTTAAGCTGAATGTGGGCAACGGAACAGCGGATAGCTGGTTTGACGGGGGCGATGCTGCCGCCATAAATCCCGCTACAGCGGGATGGGTACATTTGGCCTTTACCATTTCCGGGACGGATGCGGCAGTGTATCTGGATGGTGAAGTTGCCGCACAAGGATCTTTAGCGGGAGGTGTGGACTGGACAGGTGTGGACTTTTTGTCCATTGGCTCTGGTGCACCACGGTTTACGCAATGGAACCACTTATCCGATCCAAGCTTTATAGATGAGTTGCGCCTGTACAATAAGGCACTGTCACAGGAAGAAGTTCGGGATATTATGGACCACGATATGTGACGATACTAATTTTTTGAGTTGTTAGTTTAGTTGATTTCTATGAGGTTATCTTTAACCGTAATGGTCGTTGCCTCCTTGTTGTTTGGCTGCAACGGCCATTTTCCTAAAAAGGACAAGGGCCATGCCCTGGCCGACCCTTCTACCGCAATAGGCGATGATGCCTTATTGGATACCCTGCAAAAACAGACCTTTGCCTATTTTTGGGAGGGAGCGGAACCTGTCTCGGGCCTTGCCAGGGAAAGGATCCATATGGATGGTATTTACCCTACCCATGACAAGAACATCATTACGATTGGGGGATCCGGCTTTGGCCTCATGGCCATCCTGGTAGGGGTAGAACGTAACTTCATTACAAGACAACAAGCAGTTGACCGCCTGGAAAAGGCCATATCCTTTTTGGATAAAGCGGATCGTTTTCACGGGGCATGGCCCCATTGGCTAATGCCCGATGGCAAAACGGCCCCCTTTAGTAAAAAAGACGACGGGGGCGATCTGGTAGAGACCGCATTTTTGATCCAAGGATTGCTTACCGTAAAAGAATACTTTAAGGACGGTAACGAAAAAGAAAAACAACTTGCGGAAAAAATCCAAACCCTATGGGAAGGGGTAGAATGGGACTGGTATACCCAAGGTGGTAAAAATGTGTTGTATTGGCATTGGTCCCCCAATTTTGGTTGGGACATGAATTTTCCGGTTGCCGGCTATAATGAAGCCCTCATTATGTATATCCTGGGCGCCGCTTCCCCTACCCATCCCATTTCCAAGGAAGTCTATGAACAAGGCTGGGCCAGGAACGGTGCTATTGCAATGGATACTACCTTTTATGGGCTAGAAACCGAATTGGATCACTATGCGACCAATGATTCTCCTGTTGGGCCACTTTTCTGGGCCCATTATTCCTATTTGGGTCTTAATCCCAAAGGACTAATAGATCAATATGGCGACTATTGGAAGCTGAATACAAACCATGCCCTTACCCATTACAGACATGCCGTTGAAAACCCGAACGGTTTCAAGGGATACGGAAAAAACTGCTGGGGCCTTACCTCCAGTTATTCCATGAAGGGATATGCCAGCCATAGGCCCAATAAGGATATCGGGATAGTTTCCCCCACTGCCGCATTATCCTCCATGCCATATACCCCCGAAAAAAGCATGGAGTTTTTGCGGCATTTGTATAAGGACCATGATAGCCTTATTGGCCCGTACGGCCCTTACGACGCGTTCAGTGCGGAGCACAAGTGGTACGTTCCCAGGTATTTGGCCATAGACCAAGGACCAATTCCGGTGATGGTGGAAAACCATAGAAGTGGTCTTTTTTGGCGGCTTTTTATGCAAAATCCCGATGTAAGAAAAGGATTGGATAAATTAGGATTCCGGATGGTCGATGTTCCCGATGTCTCCCAAAAATGAACAGGATAATTGCCCTTTTCATGGTTCTTATGTTGCTTACCGCCTGTACATCGGGCGATAATGGCAATGCTCCCATTGGCATATCCGAACTGCCCCAAGATCCCGAAGAAAATGAGAACGTAGAGGAATCAGTCCTGACAGACGAGGAATTATTGGATCTTACCCAAAAAGAGACTTTTAAATATTTCTGGGATTTTGCGGAAACTAATTCCGGTGCGGCCCGGGAACGGTTTCATCCCGGAAACCCTTCCAACGATCCACATACGGTTGCCGTCGGGGGTACGGGATTTGGACTTATGGCCATACTCGTGGCTATGGAACGGGCCTATATCACCAGGGAAGAAGGGATGGCAAGACTGAATCAAATTCTCGATTTTTTGGAGACCGCCGATCGCTTTCACGGGGCATGGCCCCATTGGTTGGACGGTAATACCGGCAAGGTACGGCCCTTTAGCGCGCAGGACAACGGTGGAGATCTGGTAGAGACCGCATTTTTGGCGCAAGGCCTCATCTGTGTAAAGGAGTATCTTAAAAATGGCACCGATTCGCAAAAGGCCTTGGCAGAAAAGGCCAATGTACTATGGAAAGGCATTGAATGGGACTGGTATACCCAAGGGAAAAATACCCTGTATTGGCATTGGAGCCCCAATTTTGGATTTAACATCAACCTTGCGCTCAAGGGATACAACGAAGTACTCATTGCCTATATCCTGGCAGCGGCTTCCCCTAATTTTTCGATTTCCTCGGAGGTCTATACCAATGGCTGGGCCTCCAACGGGGCAATGGCCTCGGGAGCTTTGGCCTATGATCTGCCCTTACTTGTGGACCATGCCGGAGATTCGCCCAATGGAGGACCTCTGTTCTGGGCCCATTATTCCTATTTGGGATTGGATCCCAGACAACTTTCCGATGTCTATGCCAATTATTGGGAGGTCAACGTAAACCATGCCAAAATAAATTATCGTTACTGTGTGGACAATCCAAGACGGTATCTCGGTTATGGGGAAGACTGTTGGGGCCTAACGGCAAGTTATACCCGGAACAATGATGGGAACCTAGGCTACAATGCCCACAGTCCTTCCAATGATACCGGTGTAATTTCGCCTACCGCGGCAATTAGCTCAATACCCTATACACCTGTGGAATCCATGAAGGCGTTGCGCTATTTTTATACCAATAAAGAGGAGCTTTTGGGGCCAGCAGGGTTTTATGATGCCTTTAGCCCGCAACACAATTTTTGGGTAGCGGAGGCCTATTTGGCCATTGACCAAGGGCCCCAGATCATCATGATCGAAAACTATAGATCCGGTCTTTTATGGGAACTTTTTATGCAGAACCAGGACGTGCAAAACGGACTAGAAAAACTCGGATTTTAAAAAGAAATGCCTCCTTGCCAAACTCCTAAACGTATAAACCTTTTATAAGCTTGAAGCCAGAACACAAAAACTTAAAACACCGAATACCAAACCATGTGATCGTATGGATTCTTTTTTCGTCCTTCACACTAGTTTCACAAAAGAAACCCACCTCCTATTGCAATCCATTGAACTTGGATTATACATATATGATCTACAATTCCCACAAAGACCTCTCCTATCGTTCAGGGGCAGATCCGGCCGTAGTCCGGTTTAAGGACGAATATTATATGTTCGTCACACGATCTATGGGATATTGGCATTCCAAGGATATGGACCAATGGCAATTTATAAAACCAAAACAGTGGTATTTCCAAGGATCCAATGCCCCAGCGGCATTCAATTACAAGGATTCAATACTTTATGTGGCCGGGAATCCTTCCGGACATATGAGTGTGCTCTATTCCAAGGTACCACAAAAAGGGGAATGGCAGGCCACCCCGTCCATATTGCATCAACTTCAAGATCCCGCTCTGTTTATCGATGACGATGGGCAAGGTTATATGTACTGGGGATCCTCCAACAAGTTCCCGATCAGGGTCAAGACCCTGGATAAAAAAAAGCGGTTTAGACCTTCGGAAGAAATCCATGAGCTTTTCAACCTAAAACCTAAAAAGCACGGATGGGAGCGTTTTGGGGAAAATCATTCGGATACCATTTTGGGGGGATACATAGAAGGCCCTTGGATGACCAAGTATAAAAACAAATACTACCTACAATATGCCGCCCCGGGCACGGAATTCAACGTTTACGGAGACGGAACCTATATTTCCGATTCGCCCTTAGGCCCCTTTGAGTATGCGCCCAACAATCCATTCTCTTACAAACCGGGGGGCTTTATCAACGGGGCCGGACATGGGAGCACGGTCAAAGGGCCGGGCGGTCAATATTGGCATTTGTCCTCAATGGCCGTCAACGTAAATATTGGCTGGGAAAGGCGGATAGGCCTATTTCCTGTTTTTTTTGATGCCGAAGGTCTCCTGTATAGCGATACCCGGTTTGGGGATTACCCCCATTACACCCCTTCCCTTTCGAAAAAACAGGGAACCTTCCGCGGTTGGATGTTATTGTCCTATAAAAAACCGGTAACGGTATCCTCACAGGTTCCGGGATATGGTCCTCAAAATATTGTCGACGAGAACATACAAACCTTTTGGCTGGCCCAAAATAAAGATGATGGCCAATGGATACAAATCGATATGTTGAAACCGAGTGCGGTACAAGCGATACAACTAAACTACAACGATTATAAATCGGATATGTACGGTAAGATTCCCGGACTTTACCATCAATATATCATTGAAGGCTCGCTTGACGGGGAACATTGGAACGTTCTTATCGATAAGGCCAACAGCCTACAAGATGTTCCAAACGACTATGTGGAACTGGCAAGCCCGGAAATGGCACGGTACATTCGCTTTAGGAATATCCATGTCCCCACCCCCTATTTGGCCATCTCCGGATTTCGCATCTTTGGAAACGGCCTAGGCAAGGCCCCAAAAAGCGTAAAAAAAATCATCGTAGAACGAGAATCCGATCGGCGGGATGCCATAGTCAGTTGGACTCCCGTAAAGAACGCCCAAGGCTATAATGTCCTTTGGGGCATTGCCCCGGACAAGCTCTATAGTACCTGGATGGTATATGATGCCACTACTTTGCAACTCAGATCCCTGAACTGGGACCCCCACTATTACTTTGCCGTGGAAGCCTTTAATGAAAATGGGGTTTCCAAGCTCTCCAAAATCATAACTGTTGAATAACCTTAGTCCTAAAAAGAATAAATATGTTTCGTTTTATTTACAGCATTTTCCTTTTTCTCATTATGATCACGGGCCATGGTCAGCCCCGAATTCCGGAAGTAGAGACTCTTTTGGGCGAGATGACCCTGGAGGAGAAAATAGGACAACTAAACCTATTGACGCCGGGGGGCGGCATTGCCACCGGGGCGGTGGTAAGCGATAATGTGGAGGCCAAGATAAGGGCAGGCCAAGTAGGCGGACTATTTGGTGTGGCCGGCCCGGAGCGTATGCGCAAGGCTCAAGATCTAGCGGTCAAGAATACTCGCTTAAAGATTCCATTACTCTTCGGTTATGATGTAATCCATGGGTACAAAACCACTTTCCCAATTCCTTTGGGACTTTCCTGTAGTTGGGATATGGAATTGATCGAAAAGACCGCGCGGATCGCGGCCATCGAGGCCACGGCAGATGGGATCAACTGGAACTTTTCGCCCATGGTAGATATTGCCAGAGACCCTCGTTGGGGCCGTATCGCCGAGGGTGCCGGGGAAGATCCATTTTTAGGCTCCGCCATAGCCAAAGCCATGGTAAAAGGGTATCAGGGCGAAAATCTGGCCGACCCTAAAACCATGTTGGCCTGTGTAAAACACTTGGGCCTTTATGGTGCGGCCGAGGCCGGGCGCGATTACAATTCCGTGGATATGAGCAAATTAAAAATGTTCAACGAGTATCTGCCACCCTATAAGACAGCAATAGATGCCGGAGTGGGCAGTGCCATGAGTTCTTTTAATGATATTGATGGAGTCCCGGCTTCGGGGAATAAATGGCTGCTAACCGACCTGCTACGTAAACGTTGGGGCTTTTCCGGTTTTGTTGTCTCGGACTATACCTCAATCAATGAAATGATAGCGCATGGCCTTGGCAATCTGCAGACCGTGTCTGCCTTGTCCCTAAAGGCCGGTCTGGACATGGATATGGTAGGCGAAGGCTTTTTGAAAACCTTGAAAAAGTCATATGAAGAAGGTACTATCTCCGAAAAAGATATCACAAATGCCTGCCGTAGAATATTGGAGGCCAAACACAAACTAGGGCTTTTTAAAGATCCCTATCGCTATATTGATCCCCAACGCCCAGAAGTGGATATCCTCGGTGCCGAAAACCGAAGGACCGCCAGGGATGCGGCCGCCAAATCCTTTGTACTACTCAAAAACCATGGACAGGTGCTCCCGCTAAAAAAAGAAGACAAAATTGCCCTTATAGGGCCCTTGGCGAACAACAAGAACAATATGTTGGGCACCTGGGCACCTACAGGAAACCCCCAATTGTCCATCCCTATTCTGGAGGGTTTTAAGAATGTGGCCCCAAATGCCTCGATTTCCTATGCCAAGGGCGCAAATATTACCGATGACCCGGAAATGGCCAAGCACGTCAATGTCTTTGGCATACGAGTGGAAATCGACAAACGCTCCCCGGATGAAATGCTGGGAGAAGCTTTGCGATTAGCCCAGGAATCCGATGTGGTCGTGGTCGTTGTGGGCGAGGCTACCGAAATGAGCGGAGAAGCGGCCAGCCGTACCGATATCTCCATCCCGGACAGTCAAAAAAAGTTGATCAACGCCTTGGCGGATACCGGTAAACCTTTGGTTCTAGTCCTCATGAGCGGTAGGCCTTTGACCATTCCCGAAGAACTTGGCCTGCCCATAAGCATCCTACAAGTATGGCACCCCGGGGTGGAGGCCGGTAATGCTATTGCCGATGTGGTCTTTGGGGACTTTAACCCCTCCGGGAAACTTACGGCCACCTGGCCTAGAAATGTGGGTCAGATACCCATTTATCATAGTATGAAAAATACCGGAAGGCCTTTTCTTTCCAAAGAATTTGAAAAGTTCAAATCCAATTATCTGGATGTGCCCAATTCGCCCTTGCTTCCTTTTGGACACGGCCTTAGCTATACGCAATTTGACTATTCCGACCTGCAAGCGAACAAGAGGGAAATTGATCAAGGCGAATCGATTCAAATCAGTGTAACCCTAAAAAATACAGGCGATTATGACGGTTCCGAAGTGGTGCAGCTGTATTTGAGGGACGTGGTGCGCAGCATTACCCCTCCAAAAAGACAGCTAAAAGGTTTTAAAAAAATCTTCTTAAAAAAAGGCGAGACCCGGACAGTGACCTTCACTTTAACGCCGGACAACCTTAAATTCTACAACGCCATGTTGGACCTTGTAGCAGAGCCCGGCGAATTTGAAGTCTTCGTAGGGGGAAGTTCCCAAACGGAAATGAAAACCAATTTCGTCTTAAAGTGATGGCAGGAAAAACAAGGCCTGTCAGGTTTTTAAAAGCGCGCAGGCCCCCATACCACAAAATATACGGACTCACCTTTTGTATACTGTTGCTGTCGATATCTTTTGGATTAGCGCAAAGCCGCTATACAGAGGATGTATTTAAGGATATAAGGGTGAAACGGTTTACCTATTCCGATACCCTGGAGCTAGACCTCTATTCCGCTACGGGGGATACCGCCTGGGACAAACCTCTGTTGCTCCTGGTGCATGGCGGGGGTTTTGCCGTCGGGAAAAAGGACAATCCCCTAGAAAAAGGGTTTTGTACCACAATGGCCAAAAAAGGCTATGCAGTAGCCTCCATAAGTTATAGGTTGACCCGAAAGGACAAATCTTTCGGCTGCGATTGCCCCGCCAAAGAAAAAATAACCACTTTTCTTGCGGCAACTGAAGATGTCCTAAAGGCCACCCGATTCTTAAAGGATAGGGCGAAAACCCTGAAATTAGATCCCGATACCATCATCCTTATAGGCAGTAGTGCGGGAGCGGAAGCGGTTCTTAATACCGCTTTTATGCAATACCATCCCGAGTTTCGAAAATTGCCTTATAAGAATCTTGGCTATGCCGGGGTCATTTCCTTTGCCGGAGGGGTTTTGGACGCGGACTACATCACCCCTAAAAATGCTCTTCCCTCCCTAATGTTCCATGGGGAAAAGGACAGACTGGTCCCTTTTGGTACCGCACCGCATCATTATTGTCCGGAAACCAGTCCGGGATACCTTTTGCTGGACGGTTCGGAAACCATTTCGGAAAAACTGGGCCAACTTGGCATAGCTTACACCTTGGCAGTAGACCAACAAGGAAACCATGATTGGGCTAATCTGCCCTATGCCCATACCGATCTTATAGCCGATTTTATCAAAGCTTCGATCCTGGAAGGCAAAATTCATCAAACCAAAATCACCTTATCCAAAGAACCATGACCCTATTGCCAAAAGTATTTCCCACGGTCTTGCTCACCCTCCTTTGTCTTGCGTGCCAACCGGAAATAGATGGGAAAAGGGTAAAAAGGGAAAGGCCCAATATTATTTTCATTATGGCAGACGACCATGCCATACAAGCCATTAGTGCCTACGACCATCCAATAAGTCAATTGGCACCCACGCCGAATATTGATCGGCTAGCGCAAAACGGGGCCCTATTCACCCACAGTTTTGTGACCAACTCCATCTGTGGCCCAAGCCGTGCCGTTATCCTCACCGGGAAGCATAGCCATATTAACGGTTTTCGACAAAATGGGGATTACTTTGACGGGAATCAGCCCACACTTCCCAAAATGCTCCGGAAATCAGGATATAAGACCGCCCTATTGGGCAAGTGGCATTTACATGGCCAACCACAGGGTTTTGACCATTGGAAAATCTTACTGGACCAGGGGAATTATTACAATCCCGACTTTATCGAAAATGGAGATACCATACACACAAACGGCTATGCCACGGATATCATTACAAAAGATGCCTTGCATTGGCTGCAGCACCAAAGAAAAGACACCCTACCCTTTTTCTTAATGGTACACCATAAGGCCCCCCATCGCAATTGGATGCCTTCCCTACGCCATATAAATAAATATGATTCCGTACAATTTCCGTTGCCTGAAACCTATTTTCCGGATTTCACAGATCAACGTGCGGCAAAGGAACAATTGCAGACCATTTATACGGATATGTACGAGGGTCACGATCTTAAAATGACCCTGGCATTTGGAAACACGGATCTGGCCCATAATCCCTGGACCACTGATTTTGAACGGATGAGCCCTGAACAGCGAAAAACCTGGGATAGCGGGTATCTCCCAAAAAACAATGCTCTTCACAAAGCGAATCTACGCGGCAAGGAACTGGCGCTATGGAAAGGTCAGCGCTATTTAGAGGATTATATGGCAACTATTGCGGCAGTGGACGAAGGTGTGGGCCAACTTTTGGATTATTTGGAAGAAACCGGCCTGGATGAAAACACCTTGGTGGTCTATACCTCGGACCAAGGGTTCTATCTTGGTGAAAAAGGGTGGTTCGATAAACGTTTTATGTACGAAGAATCCTTTGGCTCTCCTTTGCTCATGCAAATGCCAGGGACCATAAAACCGAACACCAAGATAAACGCTATGGTACAGAATCTGGATTTTGCACCTACCTTCCTGGAATTGGCGGGACTTCCGGAATTATCCATTGACATGCAAGGCGAATCCTTTAAAGGCCTGTTGGACGAAACCATGAAGGAAGAAGATTTCAGGGATGTCCTATATTACCATTACTATGACTACCCCGCTTTCCATATGGTAAAAAAACACTATGGCATCCGGACCGAACGCTATAAACTAATGCATTTCTATGACGATATAGACACTTGGGAATTCTACGACCTCAAAAACGATCCAGAGGAAATGTTCAACGCCATTAAGGAACCCTTGTATCAAGAAATCATTACCCAAATGCAACGCAAACTGGATAGTGTCCAGCGACATTACAAGGTTACGGAAAGGGAGTTTCAAAAAGCCCCAAATAAAAAAGTGCAAAGAGCATACGCTCAATTTCAAAAACTTAGGGGAAAACCCACTAGGTAATTGAACTCTTATTGAGTTCATGTACTTAAATTTCCCTTATGGCGGAAAAAGCCTTCCGCATACATAAATAATCCTTTTCTCAATTGATAAAAGAGATTATTTATGTATGCGGAAGGCTT
>JBCBSN010000062.1:0-18502 GCA_039819225.1 Bacteroidota bacterium
TATTACGGAACCGCAGACTCGTACATTGGGGTGGCAATTTCCAAATAGGACGAACAACTATCCGCATTCTAATCCAATATATAGGGGTACATATGGGACAGCGCTTAAAATTAGAATTATGCAATTAACAACAAAACATACAATGAGAAACGAGTCCAGAAACCCAAGCAGAATATTCAAAATGATAAGTAGTTTTAAAGTTCTGATATTCCTTTTCTTTTCCACCATTGTTTTCGGACAAGAAGATGTTTATCATGCAATAAAGGAAACCGTTCCAAAAATTCCACCTAAGGATGAAAAGATCCGAACAATCATTGTAAGTGACGCCAAGAATGAGATAGATGATATTTGGGCCATCGCCCTAGCTATCCTCTCCCCGGAAAGATTACAAATTGAAGGCTTTGTAGGAAGTAATTTTGATCACGTTTTTGGAGTGGGGAAAGAAAGTATTGCCGGATCGGTCAGCGTTATCAAGACTATCTTGGACAAAGCTGGTCTACAAGGGAAATACCCAGTTTATGAGGGCTCACATCCCATGCAATATCAGTTTGAACCAAGCCATTCGGAAGGGGTGGATTTTATTATAGAAAAGGCCATGGAAGGGTCAAGGGAAAATCCCTTATGGGTTATCGGCCTGGGTTCCGCCACGGATTTGGCATCAGCTTACCTTAAAGAACCAAAAATTGCGGACAAGGTCATCTTTTTTTGGCATGGCCGCACGGAAAACACTTGGCCTTATCGTGCACATAATTATAACGTTAAGGGAGACATGCATGCGGCACGTCTAATGTTTCATTCACCGGTACCCTTAGTACTCTTTGATACAGGGACCAATTTATCTGCAGGGACAATGGAGGAATCCAAAGAGAAGGTCAAACCGAATGGTAAACTTGGTGAGTATCTCTATGAATACCGCTTTAAAAGCGAATACTGGCAAGGTACGAAAAAAGGCTTTTTCGACCTTGGAGACATCGCTGTTTTGATCGAGCCCGAGTTGGGGAAATGGGAAGAAACTATTTGCCCCACTGTCAACACGTATATGGACTATAATTTTTACATTACTAACGGGAAATTTCTACGCTGTAAAAAAATACAACGTGATGGTACTTTTGAATTGTTGTACGAAAAGTTAAGAGAATATGGGGCATCGCAGAAGTAATCGAATCAAATTCGAAACTGCCGTTCCGGACTCAATACGAGTTCTCCAATTAGAAAACAGAAATTAGCATCAACAGGTCAACTAAATGAAAATAATAACATTAAAGGTCGTCATTTTTATTGTTGCCATTGTATTTAGCTCATGTAATCCGAATCGTTTAAAGAAAAGTACACCCCCCAATATTATCATTGTGATGACCGACGACCAGGGTTATGGGGAGTTTTCTTTCAATGGAAACCCCGTAATAAACACACCTCACATAGATAGGTTGGCCAAAGAAGGAACTCAATTTACAGATTTCCATGTGGCCCCAATGTGCACACCCACAAGGGGGCAACTATTGACCGGAATGGATGTGTTTAGAAATGGGGCCATCAATGTCAGCAGCGGAAGGACTTTGTTGCGTCCTGAATTAAAAACGATGGCCGATGTATTCAAGGAAAATGGTTATACTACCGGTCTTTTCGGGAAATGGCATTTGGGCGATAATTATCCTTTTCGACCGGAGGACCGTGGTTTTGAAAAAACCATTTGGTTCCCATCTTCGCATATTAACAGTTTGCCCGACCATTGGGATAATGACTATTTTGATGACACTTACATTCACAACGGGGAAAAGGAATCGTTTGAGGGATATTGTACCGATGTCTTTTTTGATGAAAGTATAAAATGGATGCAGGCAAAAGCCGATTCAAAAAAACCGTTCTTTACATACATTGCGTTGAACGCGGCGCATTGGCCCCATTTTGTTCCCGACCGTTATAGAGGGCCGATCCGCCAAGCAATAGCAAAGAATCCCGGATTGTTCAAAAACCTGGACGAAGAAAAACGGAAAGAATTGGTTAGTTTTTTGGCTATGGGAACCAATATTGACGATAATATGGGGAAGCTTCTGGACTTTTTGGAGGAATCCGGTCTTGATGAAAATACAATAGTGGTTTTTCTTACGGACAACGGGAGCACATTTGGGAAGGACTATTTTAATGCAGGCATGAAAGGGGGAAAAACAACCCTGTGGGAAGGCGGACATCGCGTTCCTCTTCTAATGAAAATCCCTCAACATTTGTCAAAACAACCATCAAAAATTGACGAGCTGTGTCATGTACAGGATTTATTGCCAACAGTAGCATCTATTTCAGGAATTACCACTATCCCGGAAAAGCTGGACGGCGTAGATTTATCTCCGTTACTTAGGGGAGAAAAAGAAAAACTGGATGATAGAATGTTGGTAATAAACTATAGCCGAATGCCTATGTTCCAAGTAAAATATACAACAGAAAATCCGGCGATCCCCATGAAAGATGGTGCCGGGGTGTTGTGGAAAAACTGGCGATTACTTGAAAATCGGGAACTGTACAACATATCGATAGACCCCCATCAGGATAATGATGTTGCAGCAGAGAATCCTGAGGTTGTTGCAAAAATGCGGGCCCATCTGGACAAATGGTGGAATAACGTAAAAGATAAGGTTCATGAACCACAACGTGTCATCATTGGAAGCGAAAATGAAAATCCAATGTTGGTCTCCGCGTGCGAATGGCTCGATGTTTTTCTTGATCAACAAATACAAACTCGTTATGGAGCAAAAAAAAATGGAATCTGGCATTTATCCGTGGCCGAGGCTGGGGAATATGAGTTTGAATTGCGCCGCTGGCCAAAAGAGTCTGGATTCAGTCTTAGACAGGGAATTCCAAAGAAAAAGGTAACAGACGGTACTTTTGTAAAAGGGGTCAGCTTTCCTGTACGTTCGGCACATATAAAAGTAGGAGATAAGAAAAAATCGATCAAAATCTCCGAAATGGATGTTTCCGCAAACTTCGCCTTTGAACTGGAAAAAGGGAATATTGAAATTCAAAGCTGGTTTAACGATGAGGATGGAGAACCGATTTTAGGGGCATACTACATGTATGTAAATAGAAAATAACCCGGATTGGATTCTTCAGTTATGGCCTGCACCTAAATTTGGGAAGAGGCCATTGCAGACTTAGTGGGCAAAAAAGGAATTCTAAAAAAGGGGATCCCAAAACCAGTTCCCTATCTAAGTACTCTCGGAAACGGTATATAGCATTATCTGTTCCTCCTTGCCCCTCAATGAGCTACTGCCCAAAGATCGAGTTTTGAAATACGGGACTACATCCAGTTGTTCCATTAACTGGGAGGAAACCAGAATATCCACGCTCTTTTCAGCACACAGGGATTGTATACGGGAAGTCGTGTTAAGTACGTCCCCGGTAAAGATGATTTCCTTCTTTAGTGCCCCAATCTCCCCCGTGGTAACCTCCCCATAGTGCAACGCGGCCTTAAAGTCCGGGGCTACTCCAAATTTAGTACGATACCATTCCTCCCGTTTTTTCAAATCTTGTTTCATGGCGAAAAAACACTGCACACAGTTGTTGTTCCTTACGGCCGCATCATACTCCCAGGAAATAACGATTTCATCCCCAATATACTGATATACCTCACCCGAGTTCCGGATAATCGCATCCGAAAAGTCCGAATAGTAGGCCTTGAGCAATTCAAAATATTGGATGTGTCCCAACCTTTCGGCCACGGTGGTGGACGATTTCATATCCACAAACATGAAGACACGATTCTCCACAATTGGCTTATGGTACTTTCCCATAAAGAAGTTCATAAATACGCCATGTCCTAGGTTATCGCTAATACCTGCGTAAAAAAGGCTAAGAAAAAGACTAAAGAGAATAGAGGCCAGGGTTCCAAAAAAGTCCCAACTCATGAAAAACTTAGTGAACTTCCTCCAAACCACATTATTTAAAGGTGAAAGCCCCAATTCAATTCCGGCGGCAAAGGGATAAAGGACAAAAATAACAAGAAGGAGCAGGGTAATGTAAATACCCAATTTGCACACTATTTTCTGTCCAAAGCTCTTTTTATCAAAAAGGTGGCCCAGCCACAACACCTCTAGGGTTCCCACCAAAAGTCCCACCAAGAAAACCGTAATACTTGCAAAAACAAAAACCTTTGGGGTTATGCTAATGATTGCAGAAGGATCTATATTCCTGTTTCCCGTAGCAGCGGATTCAACAAACAGAAAAAACCAACCCGTAATAAGCCAAATAAAGCCAAAAGGAACTATTCTGCCTAAGTTTCGCCTTGTTTTTGCGGATAACATATTCCTTCAATAATCCGGGTATCCTAGAACTTTTGTGAAACTCTATGTCACCGCCGTTCTTCCATACCAAGTGGAATCAGAAACCTTTTTCAGGAGAAACACCTCTTATTTCTGAAGCATCTTATATATCTCGGAACCTGCGCTTAAAAAAGCACCGGTACCGTAGACTTCGGTCTTGTCCGGCCAAGCCTTTCCGGGTGCCGCCCCAATGGGCTGTACATAGCCCAGCATGCCGTCCTTGGTAATATGCCCCATAAGGGCGTTCCATCCTTTTTCAATTGCAGGGGTATATATTTCCGCATCCAAAAGGCCTTGATTGATGCCCCAGGCCAAACCATAGACAAAAAAAGAAGTACCGCTTGTTTCTGGGGTGGGATAAAACTTCTGACCCAAAAGGCTCATGGCCCAGTGCCCCTCCGGGGTCTGTATTTCCAAAAGCTTTTTGGCCATGTTTCTATAGATCTCCAAAAAATAAAGGTACTCTTTGGTCCATGGTTCCAATTCGTCCATAATGAGCGCCAGCCCGGCAAACACCCATCCGTTGCCGCGTGCCCAGAAAATCTTGGTTCCGTTATCCAATTGCCCAATATACCTTTCATCCCTGTAGTATAGGCTTTCCTCAAAATCAAACAGGAAGTCCGTAGTGGCACGGTACTCTTGCATCATAAAGTCCAAATATTTTTGCTCTCCGGTAATATTGTACAATTTGGCCAAAACGGGGGGTGCCATAAAAAGGGCATCGCACCAGTTCCAACGGTCTAAATGATAAGGAGATTCCCATTGTAACGAGGTTATGGATGGATGGAGCAACAAATAATCGAACTGTTCCCGTGTAGGGGCCATCATTTTTTCATCTTTATAGTTCCGGTACAGTTCCAAATACATTTGCCCTACCGCATGATCATCCGCATGGTACATACGGTCATACAACTTCCAATCGTGGGTATTCCCTATTTCCTTGAGCCAATCATAATACTTCCCGTCATTGGCCATAGCGGCCCATTTTACCATACCTACATAGAGGGCCGCATTGGTCCAATCCAATGGATGGTGCGGCTTTTCGTGGGTATAGGCATCCCTATAATGGGCTATTTGCCAATCGGCCACGGCCTTCATGGCCTTTTTTACTTGGGCAGGTTTTATTTTTTGGGCATTGGTGGAGCCAATGGTACCTACCACCATAATGGCCAACATGAATATAGTTTTCTTCATAAGTACTGGATTTTTACTTGCGCATACTTCAAAAATAGGGAGCATTGGCATCCAAATCAAAGATAAGTGATGCATAATCGGTTTGCGCTAAATGGGAAGCGTATTTTCAGGAATACTAATCCTGCCGGTTATCTTTTTTTTGAGCGTGTTACGTCCTATGCAAAATCAGTAAGTGACATTTTCCAATTTCACAACAATAGGATTGGGCCATTTTCGATCGTTGTAAATCCGATGTGCACGCATCACCGATAATTCTACACCTGTTTTCGTATTTTTTATTTCGGGTTTAGGATCTACACCTGGATTGTATTCCAACACAATTCCATTATGCCCCAAAACAGAGATTTTTGTTTTGTCATTTGCTTTCAGGGATTCGATACGAAAAACTTTACGATCGCCTAATCTCCAGTTTTCTTCCTGAACAAATGCATAGACCGTATTCTCATCCTGTTTTTTCAGAAACCAGATGTCCTCTTCATTCGTCACCTTAAATGGAACCGTATTCTCAAAGGCTTCCTTATTGACGAACATCCACAGGGCCATCTCATTCAATCCACCTTTTTGTTCCTGTGGGAATCTTCCCAACTCATCCGGTCCGAAATTCAGCAGGAAGTTTCCACCTTTCGCTTTGATTTCTATCAGCTTTCGAATGCCCTCTCCGGCCGATTTAAAATTTTCATTGGTGGGGCGATACTGCCACTGATCGCCAAAGGTATAGCACGCCTCCCAAGGGGAAGGCAATGGGGTGCCGGGCGTTTCCTGCTCCGGGGTCTCGATGGCCCCCCGGGTCACCACTACATTGGGATCCATTTCCCAACAGACCTTGGCCAACTCCGTTTTGGCATATTGTTCACGACCATCCAGGAACACGATGTCTATTTTTCCGTAATGGGTCATCAACTCCCGCATTTGTTCCTTAACGTACACATTGAGCGGCTCGTTCCCCGAAGCAATGGCCTCTTTTCGGTCCCTGGAGATAAGCGTACCCTGTTTATACAAAAAATAAAAATCGTCCGGTGAAAAGTAAAGCCCGATAGCCAGGCCTTCCTCCCTAAAGGCTTCCACCACTTGCCAGGTAACATCCTTCCCATAGGGCGTATGCATAATACCGAAATCCGTGGTCTTTGTATCGTACATACAAAACCCGTTATGGTGTTTGGTGGTGAACACCACATATTGCATCCCCGCCAATTTAGCGGCCCTGGCCCATTCTTTGGCATCAAATAATTGCGGGTCGAAGGTTTTCGGCAGATCATTGACGTAGCGATCGAGATAGTCGTCGGAAGCTCCTACCATGCTATGACTGATGACCATGCCCAACTGCACGTCCATGCTCCAATGGATGAACATACCAAAACCCAACTCGGTGAACCATGCTTCGCGTTCGGGTTTGTTCAGGTTCAAGGGCTTTTCTTGGGCGGATAGTTGCATCGAACCAATAAGTAAAAGAACGAGTACAATGTTTGTCTTAATTTTTTTCATGTGTTCGATGATTGATTATTTTATCATTTGAAGTGGATGTGTTCCCAACTTTTTAGCATCATTCAATGGTTACGTTTTATATCCGTTTTTTCCGGGCTGAGGTTCATGGTAGTTGCCGTAGGGAAATCGGCCGGTAAGGCATAGGTGGTCTTTCCCATGGCCAACCATTCCAATGCCCGGATCATCACGGTCTGAAATCCAATGCATCGATAGCCTAGGGGATAGGTCATACCCTTCCATAAATGGCCCATACTTGAATTGTACACCCGACCCTTTCCGTAGGAGATGACCCAATCCACGGGCCAATTCAGGTCGGTCTTTTCATCTTTTGCATAGGAGAGAACGGCGAGGTTTTCAGCAGGACCCCGGGCATATTTGTACAGCTCCATATCGGGTGTCTTCCATGCCTTGGGAAAGCCTGTATTGATAGGGTGGTCATTCAGGATATAAATGATCTCATCTTCCCGTGGGCCGTGATAGGTAGCCTTACCCTTTCCGGAAGGTATAGTAACCACTTCACCATAATTATTTACCTGAAGGGCCACGCCTTGGTCTTTGGCCCGCCAGCCCAATCCGATCATTATATTGTATTCTTCCCAATCTGAAAAAGCGTTGTTTGCTGAGTGCAGGATATACAGCCCGCCTCCACCGGCTACATATTTTTCGAGGGCTTTTTCTACATGTCTTGGCCAACGGCACGCCTCATTGTTAATGTTATTGGTATTTTGAATAATCACATCGTAGCTGCTGAACTTTGGATTCCATCTTCGCCAGGCAGCATTCGTGGTATCGGAAGGTATTGTGGACACGCTCACATTGAAAAGCTTACTTTCTTCCAATATCATGCGTGTTATTTCGGTGGTTTGCTTCCAATCATGGTTACTGAAACCATCCACGATCAAAACGTCTATTTTTCCCGACGTTGATTGTGCCAATGCCGAACTTACGAACAGCAACAGTACCCAGGCCATGTACACGCTCTTTTTCACATTTAACTCATACAAGGATACAAATTATCATGTTTACCTTACTTCCGGTAGTTCTTTGATAGATTTGATGTTTATATTCCGATAAAAAACTTCCGCCCCTTCGGATTGTATCTGGATCCTGCCTTTTGAAAGCGGCATTATCCGGCCGTCCACAAACTCGCCAATGTTTGTGAGGTGCATGTTTTTTTGCCCGTTGACCGCATGGATGCTTTCCCGGCCATAGGCAAAGATATCCAACCGGTTCCATGCGCCGTTCGGTTTTTCAAAGTCCGCCGATTTTTGACAGTACCGGTCCTCCCTCATATCGATTTCCCTGTACTCCCCTTGTCGATCATATCGATACTTTTTGTTCGGCAATCGAATCGTTCTTACCATAGCGGTGGTAGAATCCACGCACCATAGATCGCCCACATCCCCTTCCTGGACCTGTAATTCTACCGAACGCTTCCAGGAACCTCCCGCTACCCCTTCCTTTCCCACAGAGTGATAGAGCACTCCGCTATCGCGTTTGCTGTCCTCCCTGGGCGGAAACCTTTTCTCGCCCCATTTGAATTCGAGACTTAAATGATAGTTTTCAAATTCCCGATCCGTGGTCAAGACCCCGAATACCTCACCGGAAATACGAATGGCGGGGGCATCATCCTCTACCACTACCGTAAAAACATGTAAAGGGTCTTTATGCAGACCAATGGGCTCTACATATTTACCATCCACCTTTTCCATGCCTTCCACTACTGAACCAGGCTCCGGCGGACGCAGATAAGTGTACCAGCCGCTCAAATCCTTTCCATTGAACAATGAAGTTACCGCTACACTGCTCTCCGATGTTGTTCCGGTTTCCGATTTTTCTTCTTTTTGTGAAGACTTACAGGAAATCAATACGCCGAACAGTGCGATCATAAGGCTTATAACGGTTATCGATGTATTTTTAAAAAGATTTCTTGGCCGGCCCATGGTATTCCTATTTTAAGTTAAACTTTCCTTTTGCCCTAATATCTTCGGAACTTGAACCTATCCACACTTCAAAATCCCCGGACTCTACCACCCAGTCCATGGCTTTATCCAATAGCTGTAAATCCTCAGGTTTTATTATGAAGTCCACGGTCCTTGTTTCTCCAGGGTTTAACGTTACCCTTTTAAAACCCCTTAACTGGGTTTCATACACGGTTACACTACTTACCATGTCCCTCACATAGAGTTGTACTACCTCATCACCTTTTACTTTTCCGGTATTGCTTACCTCTAGCGAAACTGCTATTTGTTGTTGGGTCTTACCTGTTTCCGGGGTCACTTTTAAATTGTCATACGCAAATGTGGTATAACTGAGCCCATATCCAAAAGGATAGAGCGGGCCTACCACGGAGGTATTGCCCACACCGTTTGGCCCGGATGCGGGCTGCCCGGCATGGGAGCCCGGCTTGAAGGGAAAACTTAGTTCTACCTGTCCCACGGATTTTGGAAAGGTCACCGGGAGTTTGCCCCCAGGGTTGTTTTCTCCAAAAAGGGTCCTGGCCAGGGCTTCCGGGCCCTTTGTATTGGGAAACCAGGCTTCCAATATCGCGGGGACATGTCTATTTTCCCAATTAATGGTCAATGGCCTACCGTTGATCAATACAAGGACCATGGGTTTCCCGGTCGCCTTCAGGGCCTGTAACAATTGAAGCTGCCTTCCCGGAAGCCCCAGACCTGTCCTGGACCTGCTTTCGCCGCAGCGTTGTTCATCCTCTCCCATTACGGCAATGATCACATCCGAAGTCTTGGCTTTTGCCACTGCTCCATCAATCAGTTGTTGTTCTTTGTCCGTTAGGGGGGTAGGTATGATCTCGCTTTCCGGCCAGGTTTCATCCACTACCTCACTGCCTAGGGCAAAGTCTACCGTGGCTTTGTTGCCCACGTAGTCCCGGATACCCTGCAACACGTTGGTGACCTCCATGTTCTGTGGCCCGTACCGACTTGTATAAACCGACTTGTCCACGGCCAATGGGCCGGTTACCAGGATGTTGTTGAGCGACCCCGGCTTTAACGGAAGAAGGTTCCCTTCATTTTTAAGCAGGACGAGCGATTGCTCCGCCATTTTCAGCACAAAGTCCTCGGTTTCCTGAGCCACCATCCTATCCGCTGCCTTTGTATCGGCCACATAGGGCCCATCGAACAGTCCCAGTTCGAACTTCACCCTTAGCACATCCCGTACGTTCCTGTCCAAGGTGTTCATGGAAAGCTTCCCTTCGTTGACCAACTCCCGGAGCGGTAAAATGTAGTCCTCGGGCGGGGTAAAATGGGTCCGCACGTTCATTCCGGCCTCGGCCACTTGCCGCACCGCTTCCTTGTAATCCCCTGCTACGCGGTGCTTGGATTCCACAAATTCCACGGCCTCACTGTCCGAGACGACATAGCCGCGAAAGCCGAACTCTTGTCGCAATATCTCGGTCAGGAAATAGTAACTGGCACTGACCGGTACGCCGTCCCAATCGTTATAACTGCTCATTACCCCTTTTGGGCGTGCCGCGCCAATAACTTTTTGATAGGGGTACAAATGCATTTGGAAAAGCTCCCGTGGCGCTATGTGGGGATCCGTCCGTGTATTGCCGTCCCTACCCCCCTTGGGTACGCTATAGGCCGCATAATGTTTCAAGGTGGACCCCACCCCTTGGGACTGTAAGCTCAATACCATTTGTGTACCCAGTTCCGCCACCAGAAATGGATCTTCACCGTAGCACTCCACCACCCTCCCCCAACGGGGATCCCTGGCCAGATCCAGAATGGGCGCATAGATATTGGTATACCCCAGTGCCTTGGCTTCCCTGCCCACGATCTCCCCCGCTTTCCTGACCAGGTCCTTGTTCCAGGTACTGCCTATGGCAATGGGGGCGGGAAGCGGCGTCGCCTTTTCGTGGTTGAGGCCGTGTATGCCCTCATTGGTGAAATCTACGGGAATACCCAATCGGGTCTCCTCCACGAACCACCGTTGGATGGTGTTGATCGCTTCGGCATGTTTGCTGTGGGGATACGAATATTCCGTGGGGCGAAGCCCGTTGAGCTGTTCATCGATGTTGGCTATGCCATCCTTCCAGACCTCATCTTTCCATCCCGGGGTGGGCAGTTCATCCTTTAGTACGCGCTTGTAACCGTAAAGTGTGGCGCATTGTGCCGTTTTCTCCGCCACGGTCATCCGCCCCAATAGGTCATCGATCCGGGAATCAATGGTGGCCCCAGGGTCTTCATAGATATCTTTTTTGCCGTTCTTGTTGAGATCGATCCAACCGTTCTTATAGATTTTGGATTTTTGGCCATATACGCTGCCAGCGGCCCACAAAACCGATATTAGCACCATACATTTTACGTGATGTCCCTTGACCAACTTCATAGAGCGCATTACTTTTTTAGTCCCGTAAGGTCAGATTCCACTTTAACCGTGCCTCTTCCTTCGATCACTTTCGCTGAAAAATCGTCACTTACTTCAATGTTGTTGGCTGTCTTAAAATGGATTACCTTGCCGGGCACTTGATTATCCAATAGCACCATTTCTCCTTCTGCGTTGAACACGCTGTTGGTGATGTTGATCTTGGTCGGGAAATAATCCGACAACACGTCTTTTTTGGCGTCTACGCGTATTCCCGAATTGCCAAAGCTTGAATTGGTAATGCTAAATGCATCTACCGGGGTATTGACTCTTAGTATAGGTGCACGCTCCCTGTGTAAAACCCGGATGTTGTCAAAAAGAAGCTGTTTTTGCACCGGTACCTCGGCCCCCGGATAATAGGACCGGCTCCACCAGTTTTGATCAAAGTGGATGGAAAAACCGATACGTGGCTTCTCCAGAAAGACGTTTCTAAACGTCACATTTTTTACTCCTGCGGTGTGATGGGTTCCTTCCTGGATCATAACCCATTTAATGCCGTCTATTTCCTGCATCCCTTTTTCATGGGACGGTGCTGTACTGCTCGTATATACTTTTTCATCTGGCTTTCCTTTTTCTGTCAATCCATCGACACGATAAATCCGGTCATTGGTGACTACTGCATCGCCATTTTGTACCTTCATGCCCTGCTCCCAATCTTTCCAGCCACCGGCCAATATGCGGCAGAAGTAACCCAGTGTTTTTTGTTCCGGGGCGGCCATATCATAACAGTTCTCCACAAGCCCATCCTCGATCCAGCCGATTTCAGGATTCCCGGTGGAATAATCATGGGCATTGAGGGCCAATGCATCATCTTGGGTCTGAAAAACGGAGTTGGACACGGTAAAGCGTTTCCCCTTGCCAAAATGAATGCCATCCTTATCCCCCTTAAGAACAGCATTATCAATAATCACATCTTCAAAGGTGCAGATATGGATGCTATATTGCACCCCTTCAATATCGTAAGATCTGAACCCATCAATCCTAAGGTCTTTCACATAGAAAAAGGCCAGTTGTCCGCGTAAGCCAAACACATCGCTCATTCGTTTCACCACACCATTGACGCTGATGTGCAATCCTTTTACGGCAATATGTTCATCATAGGTTTTGGTGAGGGCACCCTTGTTCAACAGCACATGGGCAAAAAGCCCCTTTTCATCCATTTTTTGTATGATGACACCATTGCCAAACTCCAGTGTGGTGTTACTTCCGATATAGGTAGTACCCGCAACTTTATATACCCCGGGCTTGGCCACGATAATTGTGCCTGTTTGATCAACGGCCTTTTGCAGTGCGGCCACGTTGTCCACACCACTGGCTTCCGGGGAAAACCCAAAATCTGCCGCATTGGTGAAGCCTCCGTTTTGGGCCCCGGTGAATGTCGCCATTAAAAATGTTCCTACCAGGAGCAACATGTTAGGCTTACGTATTCCCATCATTTTTGTTTTAGTTTGCTTCTTGGTTCTTTTTCCCATAATCCTGTCCTGTAAGACTGTGGAGTACCGATGCTTGCCAGGCCTTCATTCGTTTTTCAAGATCAATCGCGACCTCCGGATACTGTTCTATCAAATTCCGTGTTTCCCTTGGGTCTTCCCGTATGTTATAAAGTTCTTTTTTTATCTCCTCTCCTCGATCCTTGATGACCAGCTTATAGCGATTCCCTAGAATGGCCCTGTTGCCCAAATAATCCTTTCCCTCCACCTTTTTATGGTGAAAATTTATGAACGTCCTTGTGAATACATCACCGGACTTCTTAACCAAAGGCGTGGTCCCTACTTGTAATTCAGGGTCTATATAAGGAACCGTATCCTTTAGATGCGACCTGTCAAAATTCCAGAAACAAATGGGGATTGGACGTTCTTTGATTTCCTGCTGAATTACGGGCATCAGGTCCATACCGTCCAAAGGGCGATCAGGAACTGGAATACCAACTAGTGCCGCCAAGGTCGCAAATATATCGGAGGTAACCGAATTTACCTCGGCTATTGCCGGTTTACTTATCTTTTCCGGCCATTCGATGATGCCCGGCACCCGTGTTCCCCCTTCATATACGGTCCCTTTCAACCCATGAAACATGGAATTGTACAGGCCGCTGGGGGGAATCCCGTTGTCGCCGCAGTACCAAATAAGGGTATTGTCCCGTATCCCTTTTCTATCCAGGTAGTTCCGCAACTTTCCTATGGCACGATCCATGGCCGTGATTTCCGCGAACCGCTCCTGCAACACGGAATCCAGGGGCCGGTTTACCCGGGTACCCGTTTTAAATGAAGTCAAACCAACCCTTGTATTACTTAAACTATCGGGAAGGTTTTCATAAAGGGCCAAATCCTCGGGCAGTGCCTGATACGGTTCGTGGGGCGACCCGAACCATACCACGCTAAAAAAGGGAATGTTACTTGTATTGGCATCATTAATGAAGGAAATGGTCTCATCAATGATCACTTCGGAACCTTCTCCTTCTATTTTCACCGGGGGAGCTCCATTTCTGGAAAGTAGGGGATCCATCTCAAAAAAATTATCATGGGATACCCAGGTATCAAATCCCATGGCCCCCGGATTGGTCGGGGAGGCCGCCTTTACCGGCCCAAGGTGCCACTTCCCAAAATGGGCCGTGGTGTATCCGGAATCTTTTAGCAATTGGGCAATTGAGACCTCTTCGGGACGGATGGACCAACCGGGATTGAACGTACCATACCGATTTGGGTGGCGCCCCGTAATAATGCTTCCCCGGGTAGGGGAACAGCTGGGATGGGCCGCGTAGAAACGGTTTAGCACCAACCCGTTTTTGGCCATATCGTCCAATACCGGGGTTTTAACAAATGGATGGCCATTGTAACCGGTCTCTTCCCATCCATGGTCGTCCCCCATCAATAAAATGATGTTGGGCAATAAATCAGGTTTAGAAACTGTCGTTGCCCTTTCCATTCTTTTGTTTGAACAACCAGTACCAAAAAAAAGGATTGCGGACAGGAAGAATAGATTATTTATAGTTACACCCATTATATGTTGATTCTCTTAATTCTCACCAAATTGCCTTTAAATACATCTTTTGGAACCCCTTTGTAAAAATTATTGCCTAAACTTATCATATTCATTTGGTCCGAACTTAATTCCCCTTTGGATGAATACAAAACCACGGACCCCAGTTCTACAAACTTAATTGTGATGCTATTCTCACTAATATCCTGGATATTAACCGTTGATTGGGACAAGTATTTATCTGGCCTGCCAATCACTCCCCAACCCTCGCTGATAGGTGACACTAAAAATAGCTTATGACCAAATCCGTCAATTTGAAAGTTTAGTCCATTAGCATCCAGTGTTTGCCCCACCTGATTTTTCCAATCATAGATGACCAGCCCCTCCTTGGGCATTTCCCATGGGCCGGTGTAGGGCTGCATCATTGCGGATGCCTGGGTATAATCTTCCGGTGTTATTTTCCCGGTGAGTGCATTCTTGGCGGTAACACTTAAATTATAGGCAGCAATGGCACATGAACCATTCTTTAACGGGGCAATTGTTTTGTAAACGTCTTTGTTTTCGTAAAGTGCATCGTTAAAAATGGAAGATGGCAGGGGTACTCCCGGAGCTTCTGGCCTTATGAGTTTCCCATTGGCATAGCAAAGGGGGGCAATTACTTTTTGTTTGAAATCGGCAGGGTCGTCCGACAGATAGATGGGGCCTCCTGATAACGCCTTGGTCACGGACATGGTTTCCCCTACTTCTTCGTCCGAGGAATGGAACATGTCATGGTCCGGCCAAAGGGTCTGTCCCAACCAACTCACGTTGAATACGGATTGTAAGATCTGTGATTTTGAAGTGGGCAGGTTATGTTTCTGGTAATCGGGACTCGTCCGCATGGTGGCACTGTTGGAAGCATTCAACATATCAATAGTGTTTTGGGCGCTACAGTTCATCAGGCCAATACCGTACCTGTAGCATGCTTGCTCCAAGGCGAGCACATTTTGTCTCTGTGCCTCGGCCGCATTGGGAAATCCATAATATTCGATGGTGGATCTGGATACATTATCGGATTTCATGAAATTAAATCCCTGTTCTTTTATGGTAGTGACCAGGTATTCAAAAAATGCCTCACTGGATGCTACGTCATCTTTGGGCAGAAGTCCTTTTTCCCTGCCTGGATTGGGAGTCAGGTATGGAATGAGTTCATCCATGGTGTGGTCTACATGTACCCCGTTCCAATGTGACAAAAATGCATGCCAGATACCCATCCACTTAATTTTATCCTCTTGCTTTCTGGAAACAATGGGGTTCCAGCCATTAGGAAATTTTTCACGATCTGGCGTAAATGATTTCAATAACAAATTCTCATCATCTTGGTGACCGTCATCGATAAGCACCCACCTGACGGGAATCCCGGATGTTTCAATGTTATCAATAGCTGTGGTCAACAATTCTTCATTGATCGTTTTTTTGTATTGCTCCCAGGTACACCATCCAAGATAGTTCAATGGCTCGGGGTACGATTTACTATCCCTCAAGTTTCCCTTAGCCATGATGTTTTCATCGGATGTGGCCAACTCCCAGGTCTTTGCCAATGATTCATATACGCTTTTGGACCGATACCATGCCAATAATGGCACTTTGGTGTTTTCTGGAATGGGTTTGGTGCCCAATGAACCGTAGTCCAATACCAAATCTCCGGATTCCGTTACCTCTAACCAGCTTACACTGGCTTCTCCGGAAAGGGGCAATAATGCAAGGTAGTCATTATTGCCAAGCTTAAAGACCATGGTCAATGCCCTCCTATTTGGATTAGGAATTTTGGGGGGTTTTGGATTTTTTGGTTCGAATATGGACCTTAGGTCTTTTTCCCCCACCCAGGGGAACATCCGGTTACTGGCCCCGATCCAACGAAAAGGAAGGGAATCTGCCGCTACATGGACAAACGCCTCAAACTCCGGTAAGATTATCTTCCTTTGCGAACTACCTGTCTTTTCCGGGGCATCAAGGACAACCACATTTGCCACGGAACCGGATGCGATATCTATATCCGGTACACGGGATGGATGAACGTTTTGCCTTTCGGAACAGGAAAGTAGGATGCCGAAGGTTAACAGGGGCATACAAAACGTTGCCCATGGAAATTTTCGCTTCATTTTGAATTAAGGTTTAGACTACGGATTAAGGGGAAAGGATAAAAACACGCCCAAAAACAGGGCGTGCTTCCATCTCAACTAAACTAACAATACAATATCTTAATACCCGGGATTTTGCTCTAATTCGGCTCCAATATTCGCATCAATTGCTGACTGGGGGATTGGGAACCATCTATGAAAATCCTGTATGGTTTCCCTGGTATCTTGGCGTATGTTATACTCTCTAACACGATCTACCAATCTTCCCATCCTTACCAAGGTTCTCCTCCTAGGTTCTTCAACCATAAGTTCCCGTGCCCTTTCATCCAAGATATAGTCAATGTCCACTTCACCGGCAGAGACCGGTGTTGCATTGGCGCGTGCACGCACTATGTTGATATCGTCTGCCGCCGCTGTGGGGTTGCCATTCAACAAATGGGCCTCTGCCCTTAATAGATAGGTTTCGGCAAGCCTCATGATCATATAATCGGTGAACGTTCTTCCACGGTTAGCACCAGCTAAAGCCTCCCCTTCAATCTTGGTAAAAGAAGGATAAAAACGCAATGAATCGATACCCGAGGTTGCCGGATCATATATTACTTCCTGCCCGAAGAAATTCGACTCAGGATTGTTATAAAACCAAGTTCTTCTAATATTAAATTCAGAATTTCTAATATCGTTATCAAAATCACTTTGCCAGATAGTAAACAGCGAGTACGAATTAGGTCTTACTTGGGCCACCCCCCTTCCAAAAGGCGATGCCAGTATCATCCCTGGATTCCCATCCGGGTCTCGCAATGCCCAATATCTTGGCCCCCATCTTCTTAACCAGTTGTTTCCTCCCGCTCCCGGTTCTCCACCAGGTGTCTGAAATTCAATCTGGATCACCCAAATGGATTCCATGTTTCCCGAGCTTCTGTTCTGGTTGTTATCTTTGAACAAATCAGAGAACACGTCCCCTGGTTCATTAGCAGCACTTCCAAACCTCGTGGTCATTAAATTATATAATCCTGAGTCTATTACATCGGTAGCACTTGCTATGGCATTGGTGTATTCGCCTAGGCTTATATACACCTCCGACAGCAAATGATCGGCCGCCCCTTTTACAATCCTACCGTCAATTTCAGTGGTTTCGGGCAACCATTGTGAAGCAAAAATTAGATCCTCTTTAGCGAATTGCAATACCTCTTCCCTTGTATTCCTTACGTAGTCTAGCCTTGGTGCTGTTTCCACTCTATCCACTATGGGAATACCACCAAATATATTTGCCATGACATTGTTGGCATAGCCTCGCATAAACCGCGCTTCTGCGATTACTGCATTTTTTTCCGCCTCACTTTCCCATACAACGTCTGGGTTTTCAGCAGCTTCAATAATGGTATTGGCCCTAGGAAACACACTTAAGTATGCCCAATTCCAAAAGAAATCAACAGTTCCAAAAAAAGGTGTAAGTGTAATGTTGTAATCCCTAAACTGTGGCAATCCTTCTACTCCGGTGGTTGCAACATCGGTACCAATGTGCATGGCGTAGTAATTTGGGAACCCATCGCTTAAGTAAATACCATCCCGCACTCCCACATGTAATGCTGTTAGGGCACTCTCGAAACCTGCTTTATCTACTAAGACCACATCGCTATTCAAGAAATCCGATGGTATTTCCTCTAAAATTTCGTCTTCGTCGCATGCTTGCATAGTAAACAAAGCAACTAACGCCAACATAAGGTGGCCAATCCTTTTGAAATTAAAAAATCTATTTTTTTTCATTTTAATCATATTTATCAATTAAAAGCTTATTGACAAACCTAAGGAGACCGCTCTAGGTGTTGCAAAACCTCCCGCTGCACTATCGTGCCCACTTCGATTTTCCGGATCCCATCCGGACCAGTCGGTCCATGTATATAGGTTTCTTCCACTTACATATAGTTCTAGGGCTTGCAGGTTCATTTTTTCCATCAAAGCGTCTGGGAATCTATATCCAAGCCGCACATCTTGTAACCTTACAAAATCACGCGACTCATAAAAATTCAATCC
>JBCBSN010000063.1:0-18342 GCA_039819225.1 Bacteroidota bacterium
ATCCATGGCCTTTGGTGTACGTCTTCTACGAAGGCGTTTATCCGTTTATGGGCAGGGAGCAATTGGCTTATGGCCTCGCTTTCATCGATGACTTCAAATTTTAGACTGTCCACTTGGGGATTGGGATGTACCCTTATAAGCCCCGATTTCCATAAATTGACATAGATGTTGCCCTTTGCCGATTTGCCAAGAACGGAAGCCGTCGTGTCTTTATAAAAACCGTGGAATTCTTCCTTGGCCCTGTCAAAAAAGACCAAATAGCTTTCGGTTCCTATCCATAGGTTACCAAAATCATCCTCTAGGATACTGTTTACGGTATTGTTGGGGATTGACCTCTTATCAAAGACATTAAACTGATATTCGATTATATCCTGTGCATCATATCGGAAGAGTCCGTTGTTGGTACCTATCCACATAAACCCGACGGCGTCCTGGAAAATTACATTGGCATTTATATCAAATGGCTTTCCATCCACCTGTAGGATATTGGAACGCAATGAGGGAGCCTGTGGCCGTACCAATTGCGCTACAAGGAGTAGAAAAAGCAAACAAATAGCCCTAAAATGTTGCAGCTTAAAAAACCATTGTCGCATCATCATTTTCTTTAAAGAATACAAAAAGTGTATTTTATTGTCTATCAATTTATGATTTGTTAAAAACCAAGCTATGAATTTTAGCAAAAATAAAGACTTATGCAATGTTCACCAAAGTAGGTAATACTTCTCCGTCCAATTTATGGGATAAAAATGTTGCATGTATAGCCTAAGGTGGAAAATCTTAAAGAAATGTGAATTTTTTGAGACAATTACTGCCCATTGTTGAGAAAAAGGAAAGGGCTTGATGCAAATACTCTTTATAAGTTTACCATGCAACAACTAGAATCAGAATTAACTGGACTAAAACCAAACAATTATGCGATTATTACTATTTTTCTTTTTGGGAGCCATGTGGTTTTCTGCCCAAGGGCAAAAGACCATTACGGGAACCGTTACGGAAGAAGGGGGGCAACCTTTGCCCGGGGTATCCGTGGTTATCCTGGGTACCACAACGGGGGTTGCCTCGGATTTTGATGGAAATTATGCCATCCAGGCCGCGGAAGGGGACGTGCTGCAGTTCTCCTACATTGGATACCTGCAACAGGATATTACCGTTGGCGCCGCTTCCACAATAGATGTGGTCCTGGCCGAGGATACGCAATTGCTGGAAGAAGTGGTAGTAATTGGTTACGGTACCTCCTCTAAAAAACGATTGACCTCCGCCGTGGCCTCGGTCAAAGGGGAGGCCATTGATAGCCAGCCTGTGGCCAGGGTAGATCAGGCACTTCAAGGAAGGGCCGCAGGGGTCGAGGTCACCTCAAACAGCGGTGCTCCGGGTAGCGCGGCAACTATACGTATTCGAGGGAATAGTTCGATCAATGGGAATAACAATCCTCTTTTTGTAATCGACGGCTTCATTGTTGGAACGGACTTTAACCTGAACAACATCAATATTAATGACATTGAGTCCTTAGAGGTTCTTAAAGATGCCTCGGCCTTGGCCATCTACGGTACAAGGGGGGCATCCGGTGTTATATTGATTACTACTAAAAGTGGGAAATCCTTACCTGTGGGCAAGCCTACATTCTCGGTCAACTCCTTTGTGAGTATGGATCAAATGGCCAATAGGATTGAAATTCTAGGTGGACAGGACTATGTGGATTACGTGAACGAAGCTGGTCAATTTGTACCGGGAACGCCCATTGACGTAAATGGAACCCCTGTCGCCATTGGTTTTACCGATCCCAATCTCCCCTTACAGTTTGAGGGTGAAATACCCACTACCGATTGGATCGATGAGGTCTCTACCACGGGTTTCATCTACAACACCGATCTTTCGGTTACGGGACGTGCAGAAAACGTCAATTATTATTCCTCGATCAATTATTTTAACCAAGAGGGCTTACTTAAAAACTCTGGATTGGAACGGGTTACCTTTAGGACAAACCTGGACTTTGATGTTTCCGATCGTTTCAAGTTGGGAACCCGTTTAAATTATAGCACCTTTAGGAGGGAAAATAATAAGGTCAATTTTAGTGGTATAGTTTCAAATGTCTTACCCGTTCGTACCGTTTTTGATGATGAGGGCAACTTTACCGGTACAAATCCCATAAGCGGCACGCTTCAACGCAATCCAGTGGCCGACTATCAATTGCGCGTGGATCATGAATTGGTCAATAACCTGATCATTAATACCTACGCGGAATATGAGTTGTTCAAAGATTTTAAGCTAAAAACAAGTTTTGGGGCCACTTTTAATAATTTCAAGCGTAACGAATACCAACCAGGTGCGCTTCCGGAAAGAATCCTAAATAACAACATCGGCGGTTATGGTCGAATACGAACTACGTTGAGAAAGGATTTGTTGAGTGAAACTACGTTTACCTATGATAAAGAATTTGGCGATCATTCGTTGAACGTGCTCGGGGGCTTTAGCGCACAAAAAATTACTAGTGAAACTACGAATCAAGAGGCGGAAGGCTTCCCTAATGATGTGGTAGAATTTAACAATTTGGCATTGGGTTCCGATCCGGAAACCTATCAGGTAGGTTCCGGTTATAACCAGCGCACGTTAACGTCCATCTTGGGTAGAATTACTTATGGCTATAAAGACCGCTATATTTTAAGTTTGGTAGGTAGGCAAGATGGTTCCTCTGTTTTTGAGGAAGGCAATAAATATGCGTTCTTTCCGTCTGCCTCGGTGGCATGGAATATTGATGAAGAGGCTTTTTTGGCCGATTCAAATACTATAAATAGGTTGAAAGTGAGAGGTAGTTATGGTTTGGTCGGGGAGCAAGGGGTAGATCCCTATAATTCCTTTGATCTGTTCGACCCGGAATTCAATTATTTTAATGAGAACTTGGTTCCAGCGGTTATTTTGGATACTCCCGGCTCAAGAGGATTAACTTGGGAAACTACCAAACAACTCGATTTGGGCCTAGAGGTAGGTCTCTTCAACAATCGGGTTTCATTTGAGGCGGGATATTATAAACGAACCACGGAAGATTTGTTGTTGTTTAGGGACATTTCCAATGTAGCCGGTAATCGCGTTTTGGAAAACGTAGGCAGTGTTGAAAACCGTGGTTTTGAGTTTTTGTTAGACACCCGTAACATTGACAATGAAAACTTTAGTTGGAATACCACCTTTACCTTGACTTCAAATGATAGTGAGGTACTTGATTTGGGCGATGAAGAATTTATTAACATCCAATCAACGGGTAATCAGGGAGGCCCTTCTGCCCGTCTTATACCAGGGGAGGCCTTCCCCATATTCTTCGGGGCGGAATATTTGGGCACCTACAAAGATCCCCAGGAGATTATTGATGACCAAGCTGTAAGGGCCTTTTTGGGGAGTCCGCGTTATCGGGATGTCAACGAAGATGGGGTCATCAATGAATTGGATTACTCGGTTATTGGAAGCCCGCAACCTGACTTCTTTGGAGGGCTAAGAAATAATTTTTCATGGAAAGGAATCAACTTGGATGTGTTCTTTCAATATTCCTTTGGAGCCGAAATATTTAATATCGTCACCCAACGTTCCCTTTTCGGTAGGGGAGACGAGAACGTGGATCCAAGGGTATTGGACAGATGGCGCGAGGGTATAGACGAGACATCGGATATTCCCAGGGCAGGGACTTCCACAAGTCTCTTTAACCCCAACAGTACGGCCAATATCGAAGACGGTTCTTTTGTTCGTTTGCGAACGGTTACCCTTTCGTACGATATTCCGCTAAAAAAAGCACGGCTCGATGGTATCTTTAAAGGATTGAACATCTATGTAACAGGGCAGAACCTTTGGCTGATCTCGGACTTTACCTTGGGCGATCCAGAGGTAAATAACTTTACCTCTGGAAGTACGAACAATGAATTCGGTGGGGTATCCCAGGGATTTGCCGCCGGGACATATCCATACGCACGAAGTATAGTAACGGGTGTTAAACTAGATTTTTAAAAAAATGGTCATGAAAAATAAGATTTTATTAGTAACGGTTTTTACGGCCCTGTTTCTTTTTTCAGGCTGTGAAAAGTTTTTGGAGGAAGACCTCCGCGATCAAATTGCGACCGATAATTTTTACAATAACGATCAAGAGGCATTTTTGGCAACAAACGGTTTATACCGAATCCTTCACAGAGGTACCTTGTACCGTACTAGGGGCCTTGATAATTATTTGGTCAATGGTGCCGATGTCGTTGGCCCCAGTAGAAACGTTAACGGCAATATTCACAACTATTTAATCGCCGAGGGCGTTGCCGATGGAAATGGAACATGGGGAGCGCTCTATGAATTAGTGAGGAATGCTTCTTTAAGTATCGCGAATATCGACGGTAACGAAGCTTTGTCGGAAGGTGTTCGCAACCAGACCTTGGGCGAATGCTATTTTATGAGAGCCTTGGCTTATTTTCATCTGACCAATCTTTGGGGCGATGTACCTTATTTTAGGGAGTTGTTGCCTTTGGAAGAGCTTGGGGCTCTTGAACGTTCTCCAAGGGCTCAGATACGGACGGATATGAAGGCCGATTTGGCACTGGCGTTTGATCTTTTGCCCAGTCAACCCGATTTGGGCCGTGCCTCAAAATGGGCGGCCGCCGCACTAAAGGCCAAGTTTCACTTGTATGATGGGGAGTGGGCCGATGCCAAGGCAGAATGTGACAACATTATCGATAATTCACCGCACCGTTTATTGGATGATTTTGCCGCTGTCTTTGATCAAACCGATCCGGCGAACCAATACAATGATGAGCAGATATTCGTGGTAGATTTTACCACGGATGGCGTTTTTGGCGATAGCAATACAAGTCGTACCGATGATTACAATCCCAGATTGCGCGACGAACCTAGTAATCGCAACGACAGGCCGGACGGCGGTACCCTTACCAGATGGGAATTGCTTTTGGCCGATCTTCAGGTCATAAACCAAGATATGACCGGTTTTGGCTGGGCCGTTCCCTTGCCCGAACTGGCCGATAGGGCCAATTGGGATCCAGATGATCTGCGATATGATGTAACCATTGTATCGGAATATTTAGGGTATGAGCTAAGTTTCCCGTATTTCAGGAAAAATTGGAACTTGAATAATACCTCACCACGCTCAAACCACAATGAAAATTATGTGATCTTTCGACTAGCGGACATTTATTTAATGGCGGCCGAAGCTGAAAATGAATTAAATGGTCCTTCAGCAGCATATATCTATGTGAATCGGGTCAGGGAACGTGCTTTTGAGCCCGATAAGCCTTGGAGTGGCCTGTCGCAGGAAGAGTTTCGTCTGGCCCTGTATGATGAACGCAAATTTGAGCTCTGTGCCGAAGGTGGGCGTAGAATGGATTTGATTCGTTGGGGTATCTTGTTGGAAACCGTTAGAAACGTGGAACATAGACCATGGAACAATCCAGGGGATAACATTCAACCCTTTCATGTATTGTTGCCCATTCCACAAAATGAACTCCTACTGAATCCAAATTTATTAAACACTGATCCAACGAATAATGGGTATAGGTAAAATCACTAATATCCTTGGTCACAAATTGTATAGCCCAATTTATCCCCGTTCAATGAGTACATTTAGTAGGATTGGTTGTTGTGTGCTGATTTTTATGCTATTGGCATGCAATCTAAAGCCAAAAGAGAAAAGTGCGGCTGCGGAAGCCTCAACAAAGGTATCCAAGAAGCCAAATATCATTTACATTTTGGCAGATGATTTGGGCTACGGCGATTTAAGTGTTTATGGTCAACAAAAGTTCAGTACCCCGAATATTGATCAACTGGCCAAGGAGGGGATGTTGTTCACTCAACATTATTCCGGAAATACCGTATGCGCCCCTTCACGATCTGCATTAATGACAGGAATGCACACCGGACATACCGTGGTTAGGGGAAATAAGGAAATAAGGCCTGAAGGACAATTTCCGATACCGGATAGCACTTTTACCATTGCAGAAGCCCTAAAGGCAAAGGGCTACGCTACAGGTGCTTTTGGTAAATGGGGATTGGGATATCCGGGCTCCGAGGGGGATCCCAATAATCAAGGGTTCGATACCTTTTTTGGGTATAACTGTCAGCGATTAGGGCACAATTATTACCCCAGGCATTTATGGTCCAATTCGGATTCTTTGGTCATCGAGGGGAACAAAGGGAAAGGGAAAGGTATTTATGCCCCTGAACTGATACATGAAAAAACCCTTGAGTTTATTGATGATAACAAGGACAGCCCCTTTTTTCTTTATATAGCTTCGATTATTCCACACGCCGAGTTAACGGCACCGGAAAGGTTTATGCAAAAGCATCGTGGAAAGTATCCCCCCGAAAAAGTATATGAGGGCTATGATGAGGGGCCCAACTATAGGGAAGGCCCTTACGGATCCCAAAAAGAGGCCCACGCCGCCTTCGCGGCCATGGTGGATCTATTGGATAGGCAAGTCGGTGAGATTGTCCAAAAGCTGGAAGATTTGGGACTTAGCGAAAATACCCTATTGATTTTCACTTCGGATAATGGCCCCCATCAGGAGGGGGGCGCAGATCCGGAATATTTCAATAGCAACGGGGATTTAAAAGGGCATAAACGCGATTTGTACGAAGGAGGGATCAGGGTACCGATGATAACCAAATGGCCGGGAACCATAGTAGCGAATTCCACCACGGATCATGTATCCGCGTTTTGGGATATTTTTCCAACAGCCACGGAATTGGCAGGTGCTGGGCTATCGGAAGAATTGGACGGTATTTCATTATTACCCACTTTAATGGGAAAACCGAAACAACAAAAAAAGCACGACTATTTGTATTGGGAATTTCATGAAAAAGGAGGTCGCCAGGCCATTCGAAAAGGGGATTGGAAGGCTGTGAAATACAATGTTTTTAAGGGAAATTCTAAAATACAGTTGTACGATCTTTCCAAAGATATCGGAGAAACAACCAATGTGGCGGAACAATATCCGGATATTGTTGCGGAGATGGAACAGTTGATACAAGATGCCAGAACACCCTCTTCGGTTTTTAGGTTTAGTCAGGGAACCTATTTGAACAGCAAGTAAGAAATTGAGTTTTTGTTAGTTTGAGTTAATTCTTTGCTGAAAGGGGCTTTTGGTACAAAAGCCCTTTTTTTATTCATGAGACCCGAATTTCAAAATCCGCCCATGGCGGAGCATCGAAATACGGAGGTCGAAAGAACGCCGACGATACTGAAACAAGTTCAGCACAAGAAGTCGGGGTCTTGGTTCAATACTTCTCCCAACAGTCATTGGGATTGGGTCTATTCCTTATTTTGGGTACAGAGCTTGCCTTGGGGTTACTGCCTTTTACGAAGGACTATTCTACCAATGTCCGAAATCGTCATGTTCTTCCCTGACACTAAAGAAAATCAAAACGATTTCGGCTTTTCCTCCTGCCAGAGGTAGGAAGGAAAGGAAAGGTCGAAACTGTCCATTTCAACAACGGGTGAATAGTTACGCTTTTTCCACACTTTCCGCAACAGTTTCTCCCCGCCCAAGGCGGGGTACTAAAGGAGGTGTTATTATTTATGCTTATCGTAAAATATTAGAAATCAATTTTTTGCCAAAGTTTGATTAATTGAATACAAGTTATAAGAGCCCTTAGATCCATTCCTTGCTATTCAAGGGTAATATCAATTTTGGATATGGATCGTGTTGGCAAATTTACTTGGATCATTGTGTTGTTTTCGATAACCTCCGCTGATAATGACTCCCCATCAATTGTAGTGTTGTCCCGCCACTGAGTGTAGGGCACTGAACCATCGATCTTAAGGTAGTCTTCAAAGGCTATGGCATAATCTGTGTACGAGGTTTCGGTCATGTTAACAAAATACACGGTAACCAGCTTATCCTTTATAAAGGCCCGACTTTGAAGCTTGCCCAACTCTGCAATGTCCGCTCCATCAATATCGGTCATGGTGATGGGTCTTGAACCCAGAAGTGGGGTAGAGGCCGCCTGCATTAATTTGGTACGCAACTCATCTTTTAGATTATAATCCCACCACATAAAACCTGTCGTTCCCAAATCCGTTTGATCCCATAAGGTTACCATGGCCGCTTCCGCGTTTAAAAAGCTATCGGGTTTATCCTCTTTTACATTGTCCCAATGTGGCTCCGTTGCCCAAAAAGGTCTATCGCCAATGGAGTTCAGGTCTGCAATCAATTTATCTTTTGGTCTAAATTGTGGGTAGTAGTGGGTTCCATAGATATCCATATCGTTGCCCCATCCGTCGTCCATCAGATCTTGCACCCAATTTCTTTTGTTGGGGCCAAAATCTTCATAGCCTACCAGAATAGGCAGGTCAAAGCCCCGGGTCGATGCCAAGATCCGCAATTCAGAAATGGTTTCATGGTATTTTTGGGGCGTAATGTTCCCTTCATTGTACACAAACTCGTTGTCGATTCCCAAATAATCGATGGTAATGCCCTTATTGTTCATAAACTGGATGAAATCGGCCAACATGATCGCATATTGTTTCGGTACAATACCGCCTCCATCCTTGACCCAATCTGGGAAGGAATTCGTATTTCTAAGTTTTTTGCTCGCAAAAATCTTGATATCCGGTTTAACCGATAAAGCGGTAAGGACCGAAGTCAGCATAGGTTCATAATAGGGTTCCAAAACAACACCGGGGCCCGGGTGTGCCGGGCGTTGAATATCTCCATAAATGGATATCCTAAGACCGTTCATACCATCATTGATCAAGTAGGAAGTCGCTTTTTCCACCGTATTGGTTCTATCCGGCCAACCTTTTAGATCAAAGAAAAAGGTATCTATCAATTTGCCTTGGTCGTTGGTATTGATAATGCTGTTGGCCTCGACCGCAGTTTCCTCCTGTTGTTCTTCGGATTCTCCAGTATTCTCGGATCGGGCCATTTCATCATTACTTGTATCCGTACTACAACGCTGGTTCAATAAAAAAATGGACATCAGGGTAAAAAGAAGTAAGGGATGTGTTGCTTTCATGGATGTATTATTTTTCAGGAAGTCATGCGAATCAAGGGTTGAAGAAAATACCCATATATCTGGATTTCCCCACTTTTTTGCCTCGGTCCTAAAGGATGAAAGCGGAAAAATCAAGGATTCGAAGAATAGAGACCCTCAACCCTTGATCGGCATAAGTCATTTAAAAGTAATCAAAGCTATGCCTGGCTAGGACCATTTTTAGGAGGTTGCAACATGGATACCTCCAATTTGATACAACCGTTGCTTGTGAACCCTAAATCTCGGATAACGGTTAGCAATATGAGGCAGTATGCCCTTGGGGATGCTGATTTTAAACAGTCTGATTTTTACTAAAAATTGAAGGTTTGCAACATTTTTACCCTTTTTATGAGAGACGCAAAATTTTTAATCCTTATAAATTAGAAGATTCAAAGGAGCCAACGCTATCAAAGCCAATTTTGAAGTAACGCCCCAACTTAAACAATCCTTAAAATGAAAAAGTTAACCTATCTATTTCTATTGCTTATCGTTACCTTTTCCAATTCCTGTGAAGACGATGATGCCATCGGCGCGATCGACTATTCTGCATTTGACGATATTGTTGCGGAAGCCAGTGCGGAGGCAGATGTGAACAAAGAAGGTGAAAGTGGGGGCGATCTCATTGTGGGATCTACCGAAATTCTGGAAGATGCCATAGCGCGATATTCGGGCTACAGGGAGACCGCCCTTAATCAAGGTACTATAGATAGTGCCGTAAATCTATTGACCATAGCATTGGATACCTATCGTACTAGTGTGGTCGTAATTGACGATGCTTCCCTATTGCAATCGATCAATGCGGCACAGACGGTATTGGATAACTCGGGCCCCGAGGGAACCGAAATAGGCGATGTTATTGTGGGGGCAAAGTCCATTTTTCAAGAGGCTATTGACGCAGCGCAGATGATTGCCGATGACGTTGATGCCACTCAAAATGAAATTGATGGGGCTGCAGCCGATCTTGACGTGGCCACAGCGGTTTTTGAGGCCAGTGTTGTAGCGGATACGGATTTTTCTGCCTTGAACGATACCATTTCTTCGGCTCAGGAATTAGTGGACAATGCCATTGAGGGTACGGAAAATGGACAATATGCGGAAGGGTCAAAGGCCATTCTGCAAATGGCTATCGATACGGCCCAAATGGTTGCGGACAACCCTGCGTCTGCCCAATTAGATGTTGACCAGGCACTTGATGAACTCAATTCGGCTGTTTCAATTTTTGAGGCTGGTAAAGTGGTGCCTCCCAGTTTCTTGACTTTTGAAGGGGATGATTATATAAAAGTAGAGGGCTTCAAGGCAGTCCCGGGTGGAGGCCCAAGAACCTGCGAGGCATGGGTCAGGACGGAATCCTCGGAAAACAATGTCATCATTATGTCTTGGGGCGAAAACTCGGGCGCACAGAAGTGGGATGTAAGACTTCATAATGCCAATAGAGCATTACGTGTTGAGTACAATGGTGGGGGGGTAGTAGGAACCACGCCATTAAGTGATGGGCAGTGGCACCACATTGCCATCGTTGTACCGGCCGATGGGGTACCGTTAACCAGTGTACTGCTCTATGTTGACGGTCAACCCGAACCCACAACCTCAGCTTCGGGCGGGAACCCGATTAACAGCTCATCACTCAATGATTTTGAGATTGGTAGAAGTGCGGCACAACCTGATCGATATTGGATCGGTGGCTTGACGGACATCCGGGTCTGGGACACGGCAAGAAGTGCCTCGCAAATAGCTGCGGATTACAATAGGAGGTTAAATGGTGACGAAGCGGGTCTTATCGGTTATTGGAAATTGGACGAAGGCACGGGAACCTCTGTTAACGATGCCAGTGTTAACGGAAATCCGGGTACGCTTGGGGGTGATATTGGTGAAATGGGCAGACCGATTTGGACGGAAATTGATTCGGATTTTCCTTTTGTGGATTAAAGAATGAGTTCAACATAGGAAAACTGAAAAGCCCGGATTTCCGGGCTTTTTCTTTCATAAATCATAGGGGATAAGATAAGTACGGGAATTTTTGCGCTTACAAGGTCGTTAGGTGTAGTAGTTAAACCACATTTTTTGGTATTTGTTCCGGAAAAATAGGATTATCTCATTGATTCATCAACAGAATTATAGAAAAAATAATCAAAAATGCTATCGAACTAATGGTGCCTTATTTAACTTGGTCAATTATGCGAAAAGTGTTTTTTGGAATCGTACTTTTCTTGGTTTTTACCTTTTCTTGTGTACCTAAAGCTAAGGAGGCAAAACCTTCCTCTTCCATTAAGGAGAAAGTAGCCCCAAATGTGATCTTCATCTTTATCGATGATTTGGGTTATGGGGACTTAAGTTGCTATGGAAACGATAAAATAGAGACTCCTAATTTCGATGACCTAGCCAAAAACGGAATTCGTTTTACCCAATTCTATAGCAATGCCCCTGTTTGTTCACCATCCAGGGTGGCCTTTATAACGGGTCAGTATCCTTTTAGGAGAAGGATTCATGGGGTAGTTGGCAGCACCAGAAACAATAGGGAACGGAGGCAGGCCCATTTTCTGGATACCCTTGGGCCGTTATTGCCCAAGCTCTTAACAAAGAACGGCTACGCTACCGCCCATATCGGTAAATGGCATATGGGTGGGGGAAGGGATATCAATGAAGTTCCCTATCCCACCGATTATGGTTATGATATATCTTTAGTAGGTTTTGAAGGTATTGGGGATCGTATTTTGGATAACGATCATTTCCTAAGCGGTATGAGTGCCCAATTGGGCAAAGGAACTATTATAAGAACGGATAAACATCGCATTACGGAAATTTATGTGGATAGTGCGTTGGCGTTCATTGCACGTAATAAGGACAATCCATTTTATTTGAATTTTTTCCCTGGTGATGTGCACGACCCTTTTAAACCTACCGATGGGCAGACTTCTGAATTTAGGGCCGTTGCAAGAGATGAGGAAGAGGCCAAGTTTTTTGCGGTTTTAAAGGAAACCGACAAGCAGGTGGGAAGGTTGATACAAGGAATAGAAGCAATGGGTCTTGTGGAGAATACCATCATCATTATGTCAAGTGACAATGGCCCTACAGATTGGCCCAGATATTATAAAAACGGGAATAAGCCACCTTCTAGTCAAGGTAATCTAAGAGGTCGAAAATGGAGTTTGTACGAAGGAGGTATTCGAGAGCCATTAATAGTGCAATGGAAAGGGCATTTGCCTGAGAACCGGGTAGATAGTACTACCATTGGGGCCGTAATGGATTTGTTTCCTACCATTATGAACTTTACCAACACCGATTTTGGCGAAGTTTCATCGGAGTTGGATGGTATTGCTCTAAACCAATCTATACATGGAATACCACAGAAAAGGGGCAAACCCATTTTCTGGTACTTTCCGAACGTTCCAACCCCGGGCAACCCGGACTTTATTACCCCAAAATTGGCCATGCGGGATGGGGATTGGAAATTTCTGGTCAAAGAAGACGGTAGTGCGCCCCAGCTATATAATCTAAAGAACGATCCTCTTGAAAAAATAAACATTGCGGACAACGAAAAGGAAAAGGTTAAGGAGTATACCCAGACCCTACTTGACTGGTATTCCGGGAATGTTGTTTTCGTCTACTAAATCAATACATAATGAACAGAGAATTAGCTTTTTTATCCTTTCTGATTTCCTTACTTCCCATTGCCCTATTGGGACAGACTACACCTCACAAAACCACTTTGGTGACCCCATGGGGCGAAAAATTGAATAAAAATTCGGTTTGGCAAGAATATCCGAGACCCCAATTGCAAAGGGAATCATGGCAAAATCTCAATGGCAAATGGGATTTTTACCTTGGCAAAAAGGGCGAGGCCAAGCCTTCAAAACTATCTAGAAAAATTCTAGTCCCCTTTGCAGTGGAATCCAAATTATCGGGCATTCAAGAAACGGTTTTACCGGAACATCGGCTGTGGTACAAAAAGACATTTTCCCTTGATAATGCATTAAGGGGGAAAGACATAATACTACATTTTGAAGCCGTGGATTTTGAAGCTACGGTATGGGTAAATGATATTCTTTTGGGATCTCATAAGGGGGGCTACGACCGATTCTCCTTTAACATTACACCTTATCTGAAAGAAGGTAAAAACGCGATTACCGTGGTAGTCGATGACCCGAGTAATTTTGGCCCACAGGCTAGGGGAAAGCAACAGTTGCCCTCACAAGGGATTTGGTACACCCCGGTCAGTGGTATTTGGCAGACCGTTTGGTTGGAGGGCGTTTCCAAGGAAACGTGGTTGGAAGAACTAAAGATCACGCCCGACATCGACAAGGGTACCGTTTCGATCCTGCCCATGCCCAATACACCTTCAAAAGAAAAGTACATGGCCAAAATAAAGGTGATTTCCGGGGGGGCAACTTTGAATGAAACCGAGACAGGTGTTGCCGAAATGGCCAAAATCAAAATCGATAATGCCAAACTTTGGTCTCCCGATACTCCCCATCTTTATGACCTTCTCGTTACCCTAGTGGACGAAAAGGGCAATACGGTAGATGAGGTAAAGAGCTATTTTGGCATGCGAAAAATAAGCTTGGGCGACCACAAGGGAGGCAAATATCTTTTCCTGAACAATGAACCGTTGTTTCAATACGGCACTTTGGATCAAGGCTGGTGGCCGGATGGACTTCATACCCCGCCCAGTGACGAGGCCATGCTTTGGGATATTGAAATGACCAAGAAAATGGGTTTTAATACCATCCGGAAGCATATAAAGATCGAACCTGACCGCTGGTATTATCATTGCGACCGTTTGGGTATGCTGGTCTGGCAGGATATGCCCTCGGGCATGGTGGTGGTACCCAATCCCGAACTGGAAAAACGTCCCTTGCATTTACAACACGCAAAAAGGGGAGGCCCCGACCTTCATCTAACCGCAGAGACCAAAATGCAATATGAGTTGGAGTTGCAGCAAATGATATATGAACATTATAATCATCCGAGCATTGTAATGTGGGTACCCTTTAATGAAGGTTGGGGCCAGTACAATACTTGTAGGGTAGGCGAAATGGTCAAGGCCCTTGACGGCACACGCTTGGTCAATGCCGTAAGCGGCTGGTCGTTACGTCCCTGTGGGGAGGTTTACGATATCCATACCTATCAGACCGAAGTGAGGATTCCCTCTATTTCCAGGGATATGGCCTCGGTTATCGGTGAATATGGGGGAATCGGTTATCCAGTAGAGGGACATCTATGGAAACCCGGATTTCGCAATTGGGGTTACCAAACGTATCAATCCGAGTCCGAATTGTTGGAAAACTACAAGTCCAAATTTGACCAAATCGTTAAAATGAAGAATGAAAATGGGCTATCAGCCGCCATTTATACCCAAACTACCGATGTGGAGGGTGAGGTGAACGGTTTGATTACTTACGATAGAAAAGTGGTCAAAATTCCAGTGGAAACACTCTCGGAAATACATAAAAAATTAAAAGAGGAAGAAGGGAGGAAGCCTTGATTTGAAGAATAACGTTTTAGTATTCGCTCTTTGGATTGGTTTGGTTTCCTGTATTTCCGGGACGAAGCAAAAAAAAGAGCTTGAAAAGAGACCCAATGTACTGATTATATTGGCCGACGATTTGGGTTGGAACGATGTTGGCTTTCATGAAAGTGATATCAAAACACCCAATATCGATTCCTTGGCCGCAACGGCAACCCTCCTCAATCGCTTTTATGTGACTCCTATATGCACTCCGACAAGGGCGGGACTGCTGACCGGGAAATATCCGGGTCGCTTCGCTATGCGATATGGGGTCGTGTCCCCTAAGGTGAAAAGTGGTCTTCCTTCTGAAGAGGAAACCTTGGCCGAAGCATTTGCAAAGATTGGCTATAAAAATCGGGCAGCCTTTGGGAAGTGGCACCTTGGCCATTCCAGAAAAGAGTACCACCCTTTGAACCATGGGTTCAATTATTTTTATGGCCACTACAATGGGGCTATAGACTATTTTACCCACAAGCGCGATGCCGAGATGGACTGGCATGAAAACTATCGAGCCAATTTTGATCAAGGCTATTCTACGGATTTGATTGCGGAAAAGGTCTCTCAATACATAGCAACCCAAAAAAAGGAGGAACCTTTTCTTGCCTATGTGGCCTTCAATGCGCCTCACTCGCCCATGCAGGCCAAGACTGAAGATTTAATCGATTATGGATATTCTTCTGAAATGGAGATGGAAGACTATCCTGTAGGTGGGCAGAGGAACGGTGAACGTGAAAGCGAGATCTATGGTAAATTGGGCAGGGGAAATACCTTGCGACAAACCTATTCGGCCATGGTTTTATCCTTGGACGATGGTATAGGCCAAATAATCCGTTCCCTTAAGTCTTCGGGGCAATTTAAAAATACCATAATCTGGTTCTTGAGTGATAATGGGGGCACCTACACTTTTGGAGGGGACAATAAGCCCTTAAGGGGGCAAAAACACCAGTTATGGGAAGGCGGTGTTCGCGCTGTATCCTTTGTTAAGGGAGTAGGTCAAAAAATGGAACTGGGACATTCCAATGAGCCTATAGCCTATATCGATGTTTTTCCGACCTTATTGGAAATGATAGGAGAGGCCCAATATAAAATGTATTTGGACGGAGAGAGTGGAATTGATAGGCTAAGCGGTCGGAAAAAGGAGGAAAGATTTATCTATTTGGGTAAAGGGGGACTGGTATCAAAACAATGGAAATTGATCAATGGTCAACTGTTCGACATCGAAAATGACATATCTGAAAAGTACGATGTTTCTTCCGAATATCCGGAAGTCGTGAAACGGTTAACAACAATCTTGGCGGACTTTGAAAAACTGGATTCCGAAGGTTACCAATTCCAAGACAAGGATTGGGTACCCCCAACGAATTGGTCTATCGAGTGAGTTTTAAACAGCCTTTTTAAAAAATGATTATTCTTAACAATCACAAAATGAAGAAATATGCTACAAACTTTTTCATGCTATTAGCGGTAGTTGTATCGATTTATGGGCAGGGAAGAAACGCGGAAACCGGACCCAATATTTTAATGATATTGGTCGACGATCTGAAACCTACCCTCGGAAGTTATGGCGATCCCGTAGCGGTTAGTCCCAACATTGACCGATTGGCGGAGAGTGGACTTAGATTTAACAGGGCCTATGTTAACCAAGCCGTTTGCGGTCCTTCCCGCTACAACTTAATGTTGGGTATGCGGTCTACGAGTTCAGGAATTTATGGGTTTGGAAGAAATTTTAGAAAGACCATGCCGGAGGCGGTAACGCTTCCCCAGTATTTTAAGGAAAATGGCTATCATGTGGAATCCATGGGCAAGGTATACCACTTAGGACATGGACAGGGGGACGATGAGTTGTCATGGAGCGTTCCTTCTCGAATGGATAAGGTCATTGAATATATTCTTGCAGACAGCAAAGAAGGGGAATTGACGCGGGAGGAAGCTTTTTTTGAGAATACCAGGATGTACATCGATGGTTTACCGCCCAATAAGGAATTGCCGAGGGGGGCGGCATGGGAAAGTCCGGATGTGTTGGACGATGCCTACGCCGATGGCCGAATTGCAAAGCATGCCATTGATCGATTACGGAAATTGGGAAAGGGGGAAAAGCCTTTTATGATGGCCATTGGGTTTGCCAGGCCCCATTTGCCCTTCTCGGTACCAAAAAAGTATTGGGATATGTACGACCCGGCGAAACTTCCGATGCCGGAGTTTGAGGAATTTCCCGAAGATTCCCCTAAAATTGCCCAGAAAAAGGGCGGTGAGATTACGCAGTTTTTTCCGGTGCCGGAAGATAAGGACGCCACCTATTCCGAAGAACTAAAACGCAATCTTATCCATGGTTACTATGCCAGCGTTAGTTATATGGATGCCCAATTGGGCAAGGTCATGGATGAACTGGATCGATTGGGATTGGATGAAAATACCATTGTATTGTTGTGGGGAGATCATGGCTGGCATTTGGGAGATCATGGTATTTGGACAAAGCATACCAATTACGAACAGCCTACGCGTATTCCATTTTTGATGCGCGTACCCGGTGTAACGCAAAAAGGGACGATTACCCTGCAGTTCATGGAGACCGTGGATATTTATCCAACTTTGGTAGACTTGGCCGGCCTGCCCAAACCCGAAGGAATCCAATCATTGGATGGCATTAGTCTGAAACCATCACTTTCCAAGCCAAGTGTACAGCTTAAGGATCATGTATACCATTGCTTTAAAAGAGGAGGATATATTGGGGAAGCGATCAGAAATGAACGTTACCGAATGGTGCGGTGGACGAACACCAATGATTTTGACGATATTGCCTATGAGCTTTATGATTTTGGGGAAGACTCCTTGGAAACGAAGAACATCGCAAAAAAGAACAAAAAAACAAGAAAACAATTGGAAGCTATTTTGGATAACTATCCAAGAGCGCGGGAATTGCGATAAAAATGAAACGAAGGGATTTTATTGGCCTATGTCGCATTTTAAACTTTTTAATATGTTTTCAAACGTTTTGATGCATAAACAGCTTTTACGCTTTATTATGTTGGTAGCTTTGTTTTCTTGTAAACAAAGCGCGGATAAAAAGCAAAAACCGCCTAATGTTCTTATTTTCATGGCGGACGATATGACGTGGAGTGATTGCTCCCCTTATGGAAACACGGACGTTTTTACCCCAAATATTCAAAAGTTGGCAAATGAAGGCCTGTGCTTTGATAATATGTTCACTTCAACGGCAATGTGCGCCCCTACCCGACAACAAATATTAACGGGATTGTTTCCGGTAAGGAGCGGGGCATTTCCCAACCATTCAAAAGTCTACAAGGGGGTTAAAAGTTTGGGACATCATTTTGGGGCATTGGGTTACGAGGTAGTGGTCATTGGTAAAAAACATTTTGGGCCGGATAGTTCCTATCCCTTGCAATACATCCCCTTTAGACAACATGATGATGGTAAGGATGGAAGGGAGATTCATTTGGATAGTCTAAAACGAATTATTGAAGGTGAAAAACCTTTTTTCATCATAGTGGCTCAAAACCAGCCCCATAAGCCTTGGAATAGGGGCGATACTACCCAATATGATCCTAAATCGATCAAAGTGCCCAAAAACTTCGTGGACAACGCCAAGACCAGAAGCGAGATGGTCAAGTACTATGCGGAAATAACCTATGCGGACAGTCTGTTGGGGAAAAGTCTGGAATTGGTAGAGCGAGCCAACAAAACGGACAACACGATTTCGATTTTCACCAGTGAGCAGGGGTCTCAATTTCCGTTCGCCAAATGGACATGCTATGACCAAGGACTTAAGACCGCGTTTATCGTTAAATGGCCTGGTAAGATAAAGCCAA
>JBCBSN010000064.1:0-18314 GCA_039819225.1 Bacteroidota bacterium
TAGTTATCTGAACGGTAGACTATATTCCCCCATCTATTGAAAATTTGCAGCCCGAAGATATAGTTGCAGTTTTCCTTTCCCTTGATTTCAAAGAAGTCATTAACACCATCCCCGTTGGCCGTAACGGTCTTGGAAATGGTGATATCCTTACCGCTACATTCAACACAATCCGTATGTACCTCCAGGGTAAGATCCACAATGGACAGGCAGTTTTCACCGCTAAGGCTATAGGAAATTTGATGCTCCCCTATACCAAAATCCAAGGGGTCAAAAAAACTTCCGTCCAAAGCAGCGGTTCCTTGGGTGACCTCAAAGGATCCATTTAAATCTAGGGTTTGGGGCAAAAGGGAGTTCAGGTCCAAAGCATCGTCTTCCAAACAAATTTCAACTGTAATGGATTCCATACGTGGAACAATCGAAATCATCTGGGTATGGATGGCTTCATTAGCGCTGCAGTCGCTGGCCGTCCAAGTTCTGTAAATTTCGTAATAGCCAGTATCATCCAGTGGAAAGACCTCCTCTGTAAATTGTACGTCTACCGGTAGGTCACAGTTGTCAAAAGCCGTCAATAGCTCATTTTGGGGAACCGCTTCACAGCCTATGACTTCTAAATCCCCTGGTAAGGACTCTACGAATGTGGGGGCCTCAAAATCCCGTACCGAAATTATTTGGGTATGCGAGATTACATTCCCGGTACAGTCCTCGGCAATCCAATTGCGGGCTAGCGTATAGTTTGCTCCGCAGGCATCCCTATCGTTTATTTCCTCACTGAACTGTATGGATACATTGGTATCGCAATTGTCTATCGCACTTAAGGTGGCAGCATCGGGTATGGCATCACAGGAAGCGTTCATAAAACCGGGTAACGGCCCAACAAATGAAGGAGCGGTATTGTCCCTGAACGATATCAACTGGGTGCATTCCACAGTGTTCAGTATGGTATCCTCCCCTGGATTCCTAATGCCGTCTCCATTGGCATCCCCATATTCGGTTACCGTGTAGGTACGTGTCACGGAACCATTACAGGTATTAGGATTAGGGCTGTTCCGAGCAGAGATTTCGATAACGCCGCAAGAGCCAGGGCCAATACTGCCATCGGTATTGCCCAAGGCCTCAAATTCGGTGAGTGTAAGGCTCGTTGCCGAAGGGATATCCCCATAACATTCCACGGTGGTTACCGAAAATGTAGGGCAAACCACCTGAAAAGCACAGCAATTGGGAGAGATATCTGCAATGATAAGGGTATTGCAGGCATTTTGATCTTCAAAATCCACATTATAATCAGTTCCGATGGGAATGGGATCTGAAGTCCATATATTCCCGTTAAACCTACCGGGAGCGCCTGTCCCTGACACCGTGTACGGGGCGGTTCCGTTTAACTCGGCCACCAAGGTATAGGAGTTATCCTGTACATCACAATTGGCAACCTCTGGGAGCGACAGGGAAAGGGCCGTTCGCAGGGGAATGGTAATAGAAAGGGTTTCCGTAGGGGTTACGGGGCAAAAAACAGGTTTCAAGGAATAACTTGCCGTATACGTTGAAGTGGTATTTATATTGACCGTTAACGAAGCTTGGGTTCCCAGGGGATTTCCTAAATCGTCGGTCCAACGAATATTGTAAAGACTCTCGGGCAGATTTAGGGATAGGTTCACCTCCGTTCCAGCGGAACAAACAAATTCGGTGTCCGCCGTTATCTGGGGCTGTATGGATGCCGGCATTAAGTTTAGGTTCAAATCCAAGGCATCACAAGGGGTGGTAACCCTTACCAGATAATCGCCTTGGGAGACGTTCTGAAAGAAATGGCCTGAAACCAATGGGTCCGTCTCCGTATAGGTTCGTACAGCGGTATTTAGATCTGATGTTTCATACAACTCAAAAACCATGGGGTACGAGGGGGTGCCACTGATAATTTCCGTAAGGACGATACCTGATGTAGGATCGGAAAAATCACAAAAGGTCCCGGCCGTTGTTGCGGTAATACTCTGGTGCGGGGCTATGGTAACAGGCACGGTATATTCCCTCTCAAAATTGTTTAGCGTAGCGGCAGAAAAGACCTCATTATCATTCCCGGATTGAAACCGTATTCCCCTAAAGCGCAGGATATAGCCCCCTGGAGAGAGATTGTCAAAGGAACCGGACAAACCTTCCGGAGGAATATCGGCGCTTACCATAGTCCCTGGCCCATTGCTCCCATCATTAGTCCATAGTTCAACAAGACTCCGGTCGTTACCGGAGTTGGCTACCGCGGTGGGGCCCATATCATAAATGATACGCCCGGAATTAGAACAGCCGCTTATGGCTTGTATATCCGGATTGTAAAGGGCGGGAGAATCCACCTCAAAGGGAATTGTAGCTTCCGCGCCACATGAAATTACCTTGATCTCATAGTCCCCCAGTGGGAGGTCCCCTATTATGGAACGATTGATAGTGGTGGTATAGGTAATTGGAAAGTTTAAGGTATACGATCCGCCAAGGGTAAAGGGATGCCCGGGGTTTATGGTCACGCTCGGTACAAAAGGTACGGGACGTATTTCATAAGTGGTCGTAGGCACAGTGGCGTTGCTCACCAGTACCGAAGAAAACCTATCGATGACCAAGGCACCCGTACCTTCCAAAATGGAAAGGGAAGGTCTTACCAGTACCTCGCCCAGGCTATTTGTCTCCGGTAGGGTATTAAATTCCCTGATGACCGAATGACAAACGTCAGAGCCGGTAACCCTATAGCGCCCAAGGCCCGGTAGCGTATAGGTAAAATTGTTTGCGTCCAAGGAGCTGGTGTTTACGATATTGACCCATGAGCCTGGTCCGGTTTCCCAATCTATGCTAACGGTATTTACAGGGCAAAACATAAAAAACTCATCTTCATCATTAGGCCGCCCAGTTCTACCGTTACCGCGTACTTCATGTATGAAGGCACAGGTATTATTATCCAATGCTACTGCAGGGACTACTTCAAAGAAGTCATTATCTATAGGTAATACAGTATCACTTTTACCAAATACATGACACCCATCGTTGAATGTAAGCGCATAGGCATCGTTTTCCAGTAATCCGGGAGGGTAATCAAAAGTCATCACCTCGTTGTTAATGCTAACAAGGGTCAAATCCTGGGGCGGACCCCCATTGACGCTTATGGTGGAATTGCCCGCTAGCTGCACGGTATTAATACCATCTTGGGAATAGACCAGTACTCGGAACAGTGCATCATACGCCGTACAATCCGGGCTACATTTTCGAAGAAATTCACCTAGTTGTACTCGGGACAAGGGGGTAAGGTTGTTGGTAATGACCGGATTCTGGGTTTGGGATACCCCACAGCCCATATCGGTTACCGTGAAGGATACCGATTCGCCACCGGACATATTTCCAAAAACATGAGATCGGTCCGTGGTAGGGCCAAAGTTTTGTATCCCAAATTGGGAAGTTACCTCGTATACAAAAGGGCCGGTTCCCCCACTGTTGACCAAGATATCCAAAGCACCGTCCGGTGCATACAAATTTGCTCCTGCCGGACATGATGGTGCAGTTACGGCCGTGCCAATATCCATTATTTGATAGGTTGAGGTCACGATTATGGGGTTGCCAGAATAGACTATTTCGTTAGGCCCATTGATCAATCTCAATGAATAATCACCTTCTGATAGCGAGGTGAAGTTCATAGGGCCGCCAGTATTGGGAACATTACGTAGGGTCTCTATCCCACTGGGATTGGTTAAAACAATCTGCCATCCCGTACAGGGTGGCCCTCCGGAAAGTTCTACGGTAAGGGAGCCATTAGCGGGGCAGGTTCCTGGATTCATTGTCACCTGAAGCGTATTGGGGTCACATTGTGCACTACCTTTCAGGTGGATAAAGGCCACCAAAAGAATTAGCAAAGTGGAAGCTCTGGAACAGGGTTTTCTCATGGTCGGTCAGTTTTGGGACAGGCTACACCGCGAATCTTTGAGCGAAGACTTAAAGATTGTGGGATTCTATAATTCTTTCCGGAAGACAGACATATGAATTCCATTTACTATTATAGGAGTGGGCATGGACAGAAAAATTCCCGAACCCTGAACGACCCTACAAATCAAAGGGCCGTCCATGGCAGAGGCCACAAGAGGGTCAGGAATAGCAACCGAAACATAGAAACAATCAATAGAAAATGAAATACCGAATTTGGGGAACGGTGTAAGGCCCTTGGCTAAAAATAGCAAAGGCCATTGTAGGTCAAGTTTTTTGAAATAGGACATTATAGTACAGTTTATGTGGAATATAGGCGCGCGATAAGGATTTGGGACTTATCAAAATTATGCCTATCGGGGAACTGTCCATTTCTGATGGGGTAAAATTAGGGATCCATGTCCCAAGAAGGCTATGGGATTCCGTAAACGGTAGTATCCATCCATTAATCGGTAGAGTCCAACAATAAATCGGCAACCTTTGGATGACTTGCAAGCAGGGGCTTCCCTCGCCCTCGGATATGGAATGGAATTCCTTCCAAAGGACCAGATTCTCTCCTCTCCGTGCAAGAAAAAATCCAGGTATTTGCCCTGGCCATAAGGTTCTGAAAAAACGGTATTGCCCAGTACCCAAAATATCGGTATTCATCATGGTCTTGTTTTTTTAGTAAATGGCATTGAACCCCGGGGCAAGCCCTGGAACCTTTAAACGGTACTGACCCAATCCCGAGTAATCGGGAGAGGTATCGAACCAAAGACCCCGACGAAAAGTCGGGGTTCGTTCGACCATCCAATTTCAATACGCCCATAGCTTTTGAAATTGGGGTCTCATGAATGAAACGCTCCCCGCTTATCGCTTTAGGGTAAAATGGTTTTTGTATTCTTTTCCGTCTCCAAAATCCAATGCGAACCAATAGTCCGAGGCCGGCATGGGGCGCCCGCCATAGGTGCCGTCCCAACCCATATCATTGGATCGTATCTCCCAAATGAGCTTCCCATAGCGATCAAAGATTTGAATCTGGGCACCGGAGATATCCTTTATTGCGGCAATTTGCCAATAATCGTTAATGCCATCGCCATTGGGCGTAAAATACCTTGGGTAGTCCATTAGAATCGTTTCCATGGAATCATCCCCGCAACCATGGCGATTACGGACATATACGGTATAAACCCCTCCCGAAAGCCTACGAAAGAGGTTTTCCCGTTGATAGCGCTCCCCGTCCAAGGAGTATTCCAGGTCGCCCGACCCGGAAGCGATAACGCTGATATAGTTATCATCGGAAAAATTTTCCCCGGTTTCCAACCCCCGGATAACGGGCGGTACGGTACGGACTAATTGGAAGGAGGCCGTGCTTTCACAGCTAATCCCATTTTGCGTACTGCCTAGCAAAAGAGAGTATTCTCCCTCCTCCGTAAGGGTAACCTCGGGAGAAGTGGAGCGTATGTTGCCATCGGATGACATCCATGTCCAGGTATCCGCATCAGAGTTTGTCGTAATTGTTATGGAAGGTTCCAAATCACATAGGTAATAGGTTTCTTGAAGGTCTATTACCGGTGGCTGCGCCACGACCAGATTTAGGGAAGTTTGCGTGTAACACCCGGTATTGGGGTCCAATACCTGAACAGTAATCGTTTCAAGATCGGGAAGGGTGTTAGTATAGGAATTGGATAAAGGGTCGGGAAGCGAAAATCCCTGGGCATCGAAATAGGAAACCTCCATTCCTATCTGGTCACCAACTACCATATCCTCGACTACTGAGGTATCAAATTCGGCAAAGCCATCACTGCCACAAACCACAAGATCCGGCAGGATGTACGCCATGGGAGCAGGATTTACAATAAGGTCGAAGGTGGTCTCGGCGTAACAGTGAGGATTAGCATCATCAGCTACTCTTACCGTAACGGTCTGGGAATAGGAATCTTGGTTTCTATAGGATGTAGAGGGAAAATCTTGCAGTACCTGCCCATCGGTATTCAGATAGGAAACATTGAGTCCCGTCAGTGAATCGATGATTTGCGTCTCGATCGAGGAAACATCGAATTGGGCATAGCCGCTTCCTTCGTCACAGGCATATACATCAGGAAGGGATGGAATATCGAGCGTATCCGAGGTTCGCAAGGTCAAAAATGTCTCCGCCATACATCCGGTAAGGGAGTTGGTTACCTGTACCGTGATTATCTCTTGGTACGGGGTAGTATTGGTATAAGGGTTAGGCAACGGGTTCGGAAGTGTGGATCCTTGGGCATCCAGGTAGGAGACCTCCATTCCGGTCTGGTGGCCAACTACGGTCCCTTCCACACTTGAGGTATCAAATTCGGCGATACCATTGTTATCGCATACAACGATGTCCTGAAGGGCATGTGCTACGGGTAAGGGGTTCACGATAAGATCAAAAGAAGTCTCGGCATAGCATCCTGGATCGTTGCTATCCGAAACCCTTGCAACAATCGTCTCCCTTCCCGCAATGGAATTGGTCATGGGGTTGGGTAATGGGGATGGCAAGGAGTTTCCATGGCCATCGAAATAAGAGACCGTAACCCCTGTTTGCCCTCCCATGACCGTGGATTGGATAGCGGAGGTATCAAAGGAAGATGCTATTCCCGACCCCCGGACATCCTCACAGTTCAAAAGATCTTCCACGGCATGGACCCTAATTGTATCCGGAACGGCAACCGAAGTATTTATATTAAATACGGAGCCCGCAGTAGTAACCACTTCTGCCGAGACGGTAAAGGGACCGCTAGAGGTAAACCTATGGGAAGGTACCATATCCATGGAGGTATTGCCTGCTCCCGCAGCGGTATCTCCGAAATCCCAGGTGACCGAGGCCACCGGGTCGCCGCCGAACAGTTCGAAACCGACAGTTGGATCGGAACAGTTCTGGGTATATTTTATCACAGGTTCCTGGGGATCCTGCAATTCGCCATATGCTTTAAGATAATAGTGCGCAAAGGGAAAGCCATAATCGTCAGTAGTAACATAACGGAAAGGAGGACAAATGCCAAGGGGATGGAACCAGGATGAATCGGATTCCTCAGGGGTATATGCTATATTGAGGGTATTGGGTCTTGTAATCATTTCCTCTACTTCGACCAATATCCTTTCTACATTTGCGGGCACAACCACCGGGACATCGAAATTAAAAGTTAAATTTTGCCAAGTACCAACACGCCAGGGACCTGCTGGATCCGTCAATTCTATGTCTTGGCTCGATCCAAGTAATCTGGCCTGGGGGAAAGATGCTGGAAAGTTGTTATCTATTTCATAGATATTGAAACGTATAAGATTGGCCTCATTGTTGTATGTTGCAAGCAAAAAGGCTATTTCCGCAGCTTTAACGACCAGTTCCTTGTCTTGGGGGACACCAAAGTCAGAAAGAGTAAAGGTCCGCCCCCAATTATTACCGTCGTTGCAATGAAATGTTCCTGGCGATACGGTTAAAAATTCACCTATATTATTGTCCAAGGTTACCTCCTGCGAAAAAATGATATGGCCCTGAATATAAAGGGCAAGGGCCAATAGTAGGTCAAGTTTTTTAAAGAAAGACATGGTCAGTATGCTTTTTCGGAATCCAGGCGTCCAATATTGATTTGGGTTTCTATTTGATATGGGCCTGTTGGGAAACTGTCCATTTTTGCTGGGGTAAAATTAGAGACCAACGGCCTAGGAAGGTCATGGGATTCCCTAAACGGTAGGTTTTATTTAGTAATCGGCCGTTTTTGCCAATTCAAAAGATAGAGTTGCCCCTTTAGGTCGTACGCTAAATTGAAAACGAATTCCCGGAGCCTTCCCATCGTTTGAAACGGCACCTATTAAATCATATCGGGAATAGCGCTATCGGTACAGGGTAAAGCTTCCCATAAAGCTCCTGGCGTCCTCCCTGTCGTTCAGTTCTAGGATGTACCAATAGTCCCCAGAGGGAAGTGAAGTATCTTTGAGCAGGCCGTACCATTTCTCGCCAGGAGTCAACACGGCGATTTGTCGTCCATAACGGTCAAATACCTTCGTCTGTGCATTCGGAAAGGTAGTCATGTTCCTTGGTCCCCAAGCATCATTGATCCCGTCGCCGTCCGGGGTGAAGAAATTAGGTATCTCAATAGGAAGGAACTCTAGTTCCACGGAACGCAACACCTCACAGCCATAGGCGTCGCGCACGGCCACCTCATAAGTCCCCGAACGCCTTATCCGAAAGGTTTCCCCCGCACCGTAAGGTCCCTCTTCGAAACGGTATTCGTAGCCACCTCCACCCCCCGAGGCGGATAGCTGCACGGTATTGATTCCGGTTTCCTCCAACTCCAATACCAATGGAGGGGTCTCAACTATCTCAAAAGGACTCTCCTGGATACAGCCGTTCCTATACGTCATAAAGACACTGTGCCGGCCAGGGGCGACGTCCCTGAAAAGAGGCTCCGGTGTACTGTTGGTAAAGTCCCCGTCCAGGGCAAACAACACATCGCCCAACAATGAGGGGTCTACCCTGATGTGCACCAGGTTCCGCGGAACGGAGGATCCAACTTGGCAAAGATACTCCACTTCTACTGCCATGCTAAGGTTCACCGACACATCAAGGGGTACTAAGATTTCCGTGGAACAACCGTTGGCGTCCACCACCTCAAAACGATGTTCCATCCCTGCACGAAGCCCCTCGTAGACCAGCTTCCCTTCAACGAGAGACCCACCATTGACTCCCGTAGCATAAGGGGGAACGCCGCCCACTATGGCAAGTACGATATGACCATCGGAACCGGCGCATGGTTCTTGCTCCCCAATTGCCGTGGCCGCGAGCGCCTCGCGGGGGGGGAGTTCCACGCTGACGCTACCTGTACAGCCCATATCGTCCTCGACTTCCACCACAACACGGCCACCAGAAAGGCCTTGCCATAGGTAGAAAGGATATTCCCCCTGTCCGAGCGGGACGAGCAACACTTCGTCATTCGGCCCTTCCTCCTCCAAGTAGAAGCCATACCGGACGTATGAACCGCTACCGCCGGTGATCGAACTCTCGGAAATGGAAATACGGATCCCACCTGTATCTTCCCCAGGCCCACAGGGAAGCAGGGACACGTCAGGATGCGCCACTTCAATGGGAGGAAGTATCGTTACCTCGAAGCTTCTTTCACTTTCGCAATCCGGGCCCGTGCTCGCATAAACATAGATACGCTGGGTGGTTGCCACCACATCTCCAGGTGCCAGGGCCGTTCCACTACCGCCTGGGGCCGTGAAATAGTCCCCATTTGCAAGGAGAGGAAGGACAAAGGAACCGCAGGCGGATACGTTCTCCAAGGCAGGCAAATCGTCCATGGAAGAAGGGTTTACGATAAGGTTGAAACTGGTAGTAGAACTGCAAGATGCATCCGTTTCATCCGTTACCCTTACGATAACGGTCTGGGAATAGGGTTCCTGGTTTCTATAGGATGTAGAGGGAAAATCTTGCAATACCTGTCCATCACCATCCAGGTAGGAAACGATCAGTCCCGTTTGTAAACCTATTATTTGCCCTTCAATTGCGGAAACATCAAAATGGGCGAATCCGTCCCCCTCGTCACAGGCATATTGATCGGACGGCCTTTCAACAACAGGTGTGGTGCAACCCGGCAAGATCAAAGGGACCTCGAAGGTCAAAGGGGTCTCGGCATGACAATTGGTAATCGGATTGGTCACCTGTACCATAATCGTTTCAAAATGGGGCACCGTATTGGTATACGGATTCGGAAGGGGGCTTGGAAGTGCAGACCCTTGGGCATCAAAGTACAATACCTGCATACCGGTCTGGCTGCCTAGCACGGCACTTTGGATACCTGAGGTATCGAACTCGGCGAAACCATCCCCGTCGTCATCTTGGGCCGTTAAATTGTTCAAAGGTTGTGCTAAGGGCAGGGGGTTTACGATAAGGTCAAAGGTGGTCTCTTCATGAAACGTAGGGTCGCTCTCATCTGTGACCCTAGCGGTAATGATCTGAGAAAAGGGGGTAATGTTCCTATAGGATGCGGAGGGGAAATTAGGCAATAGTTGTCCACTTGCATCCAGAAACGAGACATTGAGTCCGGTCTGTGTGCCAATGATTTGCGCCCTTATGGAAGAAACATCAAAATAGGCAAAGCCGTTCCCCTCATCGCAGGCGTATACATCGGATGGTTTCATCACTATGGGGGTATTCGAGATCCGCAAGTTCAAAGGGGTTTCGGCAAAGCAATCGGTAATCGGGTTGGTCACTCGCACCGTAATGACTTCATGATATGGGGTTGTATTTGTAAATGGATTGGGAAGTGGGGAGGGAAGAGCAGACCCCAAAGCATCAAAGTAAGAGACTTCCATTCCCGTCTGCCCGTTAATTACGAGACTTTCAATGTTGGAAGTGTCGAATTCGGCAATCCCATTAGTACTAGTGTCCGGGACGATAAGATCTTGGAGAGGCCCAACTTCTGGACGCGGCTGCACAATAAGATCAAAAGAGGTTTCTCTCTCACAATGAGGAAAAGATCTGCTCTCCACCCTTGCTGTGATGGTTTGTGTATGGGGGTCTTGATTCCTGTAGGAGGAGGATGGAAAACCGGACAATAGTTGACCATTGGCATCATGGTATGAAACCCTCACATTGGTCTGCGAGCCAATTATTTGACTTTCGATTGACGAGGCATCAAATGTGGCAAAACCATTCCCCTCGTCACAAGCGTATAGATTAGTCGGCTTAATTGCATCCGGTCTGTCATGAACCGTAAATGTAAATTTGACATCTTCACATGTCCCGTCTAGGGTGTTAAATGTCCTTCTTGTAATCGCTTCGGAATTACGCGTTTTATTGGTATAGGTGTCCGGGAAGGGGGCGGGAATCGGATTTCCTTGACCATCAAAATAGGAAACCACAAATCCAAATCTGCGATGAGCATCTTTAAACCAAGAAGTATCAAACTCCAAGAAGCCATCATTATCAGTATCACAACCATGTTCTCCATAGCCAATCGGAGGAGTGGCACAACTACTAGGAGGTGTCTCGGTGTTGCCAAACACTTTAAGGTAAAAGTGGGAATTTGGATATCCGTAGTCATCTGTAGTGATATAGCCATGAGGTGGACAATCGCCCGAATCCACCCAGGATGCATCCGTTTCATCTTGGGTAGATGCCAAATAAAAACTATTTGGGCTTATACCCTCTTCTATATCAAGTCCTATATCTAAATAAAAGGGGTTTCGACTCACTTCTATCTCGACCAGTATTTTATTGATGTTTGGGGGTACATGGATTGGAGTGTCTAAATCGACCTTCAACATTTTAACAGGAGTCAGCCCATTTGAGGTCGGTGATGTTTCCAATTCAATAAATTGGAGGTTTCTTGAAATCGGAATCGCTAAAGGGTAGGAAGCCGGAAAATTGTCATCGACCGCGTACACATAGAAATGCAAAAAAGTTTCAAAATCCTCTTCTACTTTCATCTGGTATGCTATTTCCAGGGAATTGATAACAAACATCTCATTTTCTGCAACCCCAAAGTCCTGGAGGTCAAAAACCCTGGCCATCTTGGATGGACTGCATGAAAAAGGGTCACCGGGTACAATTTCCCCAACGTTATGGGTCAATGTTACTTGGGCGGTAAGTGTATGCGCTAACACAAGCAACAACAAGGATGTAAAACGTAGGTCAATTTTTTTAAAGAAAGACACGGTCGGTATACTTTTTTAGGAAACCGGGTGCCAATATTGATTTGGGATTTTATGGGATATTGGCCTGGTGGGGAACTGTCCATTTCTTTGGGACAAAATTAAAAATGAACGGCCCTGTTAGGTTATTGGATTCCCTAAACGGTAGGTTTGGTTTAGTAATCGGCAGTTTTTACCAATTCAAAAGAAATGGGATCAGTGTTCTTTTAATTTCTTTTGATGGCCGCCATCTTAGGGAACTTACTTGGTAGATTGTTCTAAACAAAAGGCATCCTATGATTTTCAAAACTATTTTAACATGAATAATGGATAAGTGGAATAATCGAATTTTCCTTTTCCCCTGGCCCCAAAGGGAAAAGATTTTCGTCCTTTAAACCTTTATCCGATGTTCACGTATTTTTAAAAATAGTCCATTTCGGACAACCTACTTCGATGATCTGTTCCGAGATATAACCGTATATGGCAACATATGCTCGGCACGAGCCATTTCCCAAACAAAAGAAAAGCGCAGCATAACCCATACTGCGCCTTTCAACTGGACTAACTCAAACTAACAGTGCAAAAATCGTCAGAACAGGTTATTTAAAAGTAGGATAACATCAAATCCCTGTTATCAAATAGGGATTCCCCCGTGCATTAATCCTGAAACAATTGCACCCATCTCCCATCAAAACCGCCGTTGGACAACCAATGGGTATGGTTCCCTTTTCCCAAAAAGAAACCTCTATTGGCGAGTTCATCATTTTTGGTTCCATTGCCGCGCGTACCGTTATGTACAAAGTAAACATGCTGTTGCCAGGGTTGGGGATCCAACTCCTCATAGAAATAATCTCCTTTTTCCCCATAATAATAAACGCCCCAAAACCAGTGTTTACGGATATAGCCATCCCGATCTTCATCAGGATCTTGGTCATCCAAAGCCTCATAATAAAATGTTTTGGTGCCCGTAGTAATCGCTTCGGAACCATCTTCATTGAGAACTGCCGAGGTTAGGGTTACCTGTCTTGTTTTTGTCCAATTGTGGCCGTTTAAGTGGGTTGGAATGATATCGGCGATATCCTGAAGCTCATAGGTGATTTTTTTAACACCGTTGAAATTTACAGTTGTTCCCTGGGACTTTCCCGAAGCTAACATAATCGCGTTGTCCTGGTTCAAGGTTTGGGCATTCCAATAATTTACGGCTTCCGTGTCCCCATTGTAGGTGAAAATGTAGTGAAACCGATTGTCCCCAGACCCATTGATATCGACTTTTGCATTACTGTTATTGTTTTTTCTTGAATCAATGGTGCCCCATGAATCTTCCACGAACCGAAGCTCCGCAGTTCCGATAAGTCCATAGTCCCAATCCGCCTGCCAGACCATGACATGCTTTCCGTTGGCGGTTTCCATGAAATTGAGATCCTCATCCGGATACTCACGGGCATTGTGCAGTCCGTGGCGGGTAATGACCACATAGTTTATGTCCTCGCCCGAACCTGGACCGCCCTGAACATCATCAATACGGATTTCGATACGCTCCCAATCGTGTATGGAACCCCTTTGTTTGGCATGGTACACATGGTATAACAGGATGACACTTTTTGTACCGGCCTCATTGTCATAAAACTCTATTATTGAGGAATACAATGTTGGCCGAATCTGCCAGTTGGCATGTTTGGATCCGTCTATAAAAAAATCAAGCTCGGTACTCCAGTTTTCCTTATTGTTGGCAAGGTCGGTGTCCCCATCAAAAAAGAAGTTGGTCAACCAGTCATAACCAAGATGGTCATTGCCATATTCATGGGCCTGCTTAAAAATAATCGGGGAATAATGCCTTAAGAATTCCCTTCTTTGATCATTGTCCAACGTAATCGAACTTTGAGAAAGCACAGCTTTCGGTTCTTTCGTTTCCACCCGCAGATCTGCAGTTTCATGGCAAGAAACCGCAAGGACAACTACAACTAAAAGTTTACCGATGAACTCTGAAAAGTGCATGGTTCATTTTTTGAATGTCGTTTTTAGCACTTTGTTCTCCTTTTTGATGATACCATAAAGTGTAATGCTGTCACCGGAATTTATGTCAAGGGCGATCCCCTGGCCTTCAAAGGGAACAGGGTGGGTCTTTTTCCAGATCAGGGTATGCCCTATTTTTGGGAATACCAGTTGGTACAACTCTTTATTATCGTGACCAGTGGCGTAAATAATCCCTTCTTTCGTAAGAAACCCACCAGAATTACTGCGTGTGCCAAATTTTTCTATCAATGCCCTTGGAAAAATCCAGGCCTCCGATCGTTGCCAATCTTTGGTGAATTTTACCAACTGTGTCCAACTATTAGTCTTGCCCTCGGTACTTCCCCTACCTGTGTAGTGGGCAAAAGCGACATACCAATGCCCATCATAAAAATCCAACCAAGTGGCCGATCCGATATATATCCCTAAACTGATATTCTCCACGTGGGCAAGGGTCTCCGGATCAAACACTTCAATAGAACTTGCCATGGGGGATTCGGGATAATTGGAATTGGCACAGTACAGTTTTCCATCGATTATGATTCCACTGTTCAAATGTTTAATTGCGCCGGTGGCATCTTGCCACTGCTGTAGTTTTGTACCCTCATTTTTTGTATACTTTGCAATATCCGAGTTGTTTATGACATAGAAATGAATATCATCCAATGCCACCCCTTGTCTGGCCCGATCAACTTGGTAGCTTTTATCTATCGTGAATTCCTGGGCACTGGAAAGCCCTGGTACCAGACTACAAAAGAACAAAACAACAATACGGACGTTTAGCATAGGACGCTTATAGTTATAATTGGTATCTAAGACCTAAGGATCCCCAAAAACCATAACCTTCGGTCTGGTGTATCCTTGAAAAATCTTCGCCGGGGTCTCCAAAAAACTCCCGCTCATCTTGATCGGTCAAATTGTTCAACTGCAAAAAGGTCGATAGGTTCTTTGTTATCTTTTGACTTGCCGAAATATCCAAATGAAATTCCCTGCCAAAATAGAAATCAGTAAGTTCGCTGTCTCCCAAACCGATGAGGATAGCATCGCGAAATACTCCGGAGGCGGTAAACGTAAGCCCTATTTTGGGGTTTTCATAGAACAGGCCAAGGTTAAAGATATGTCGGGGACTTTCAAATGGTAGTGTTCTTGTGACGACTTCATCGCCCTCAGTGGTGGATATCCTTTGCTCCGTAAAGGCGTAAGTGTAATTTGTACTCACACCAAACCATTTTAAAAAGGGGATACCATCGTTCAAAAACTTGTGCACCAACGAGACCTCTACTCCAAGTGCCTCTGCATTTTCGCCATTTATGGACTGAAAAACCGTGAACAATTCACCTTCAAATTCTTCAAACGTACGTTGGGTCTGTATTTGGTTATTTACGAATTTACCAAAAACACCCAGGGAAAATACCCCGAGGTTCTTGGAGTACGTTTCGAACATCAAATCAAAATTATTGACCCTACTGGGCTCCAATTCCGGGTTTCTTCTGGTGATGGTACGGTTGTCCAAGTCAATACCGTCCGGACCCGGAATAAGGGCACTAAATGGAGGTCTTGTGAAACCTGAGCTATAGGCCAATCTCATGAGCGTGTTATCCTTGAAATTGTATTTGAACTGTGCCGAGGGCAACAGGTTGGAATAGGAAAATTCGTTAATCGTGTTGAAATCATCGGCCCGAATGGCGGTATATCTATTGCTGGTACGCTCATAGCGCAGCCCGGTGACAAAGGATAGCTTTTCGGTAAAATTGGTAGTCAATTTAATGTAGGCGGCCTGTATATCTTCTTCTGCCATAAAATCCTGACCATCCCCGCGATCCTCGTCCAACTCAAAATCCTCCAGGTTCAAAGCCCCTACTTCGGGGTCATTTGCCCTTACGTCTTCCAAGATAAAGGTTCCCCCATCCAGTGGAATGGGATTGGTCTCTTCATCCACATTGGATTGGGAACGCACCTGATCGGATAATCGCTCTTTGTTGCGGAATTTGCCCCCAAATTTCAGACGGCTTTCCATACCGAACATTTTGAACGGCACACGGACATCTATTTGTCCTTCAAAGTTTTCATCTTCCGTTATGTTGTCATCAAAACGTACCCTGTTGAGAAACAACTGGCTATTGGGATCTGCATCGTCCGAGACACCAAGATTTGTCAGTTCTTGATTCGAAAAGGAGCTGTAATCCACATCCCTGCCAAAACGCCAATAGGTACGAAAGGGCATTTCCTCTTCGGCCTTGGTATAGCCAAAATTGTACGAGATGTCCATAAAGGAGAGTTCGTTCTTTCCGGACAGTTGATAAAGGATGTGTTTTTGATATTCCCCGCGGTTTCTTATTTCACGCTCTTCCTCTCCATCACCAACCAGGTAATCCACACGTCTGCGTATCTCATCGTCATCATATATATTGTAGTTGACAAGAAATTTCAAACTGTTTTTCTCATCAAATCGCACATCTGGGCTGAACATGACACCATAGCGCACGCGTCTTACATCATAATCGTTGTTCCGCTTTTCCTCGATGATTACGTTATCGTCCTCGGTATAGATAAACTGGTTCAACAATGAGCCCCTGTTGGTCCGGTAATAACTTCCCGCCCCGATGAGCCCTAACCTGTCATTGAAAAAACGTTTTCCCAAGACTACCGAATACGCTTGTAAATCTCTTCCCAAATCTTCAAATTCAGATTGCTGCTGGTTGAGCCCTCCACTGGCAACAACGTTTAAGATGGGTTTATCAGGGGCCTGTTTCAGATTGAAATTTACCGTACCCCCAATGGCATCCCCGTCCATATCTGGGGTCAGTGTTTTGTTTACTACGATGGATTCCATCAAATCGGCCTGTAAAAGATCTAATCCTACCGCCCGGTCCGTATCGGGATCGGGACTCGGTATTCGGGTCCCGTTCACCTGTATGGCATTGAAACGGGGAGAAAGGCCCCGTATGGAAACCAGCTCGCCTTCTCCTTGGTCCCTGCTCAACGCTATACCTGGAATCCGCTGTAACGCTTCGGCGGCGTTCCTGTCCGGATACTTGCTGAACTGCTCGTAAGAGACGACATTTTTGATATTCTCGGCATTTTTCTGTTGGTTCAGTGCCTTGGCCTGGCCTCGGGTCAATGTACCATATACTTCCACACCTTCAAGTGCGGATACGTTCTCCTGCAAAACAATATTGAGCTCGGTGTTCTGGTTTACCTCAACGGTTACCGCTATCTCAGTATCCTGATAACCGATATATTTTGCCCTCAAAGTCTGTTCACCAGCCGGTAGTTTCAAGGAAAACCTACCATCCACTGCAGAAGTGGTCCCTTTTCGTGTCCCAACGACCATGATGGTAGCAAATGACAAAAAATTCCCATCGCCATCGACCACAGTTCCGGATACGGTCCCATAACCTTGGATTGGTGTTTGTACCATGGCCTCCTTTGCACGCCTTTTTAGAATGACCTTGTTCTTGGTGATACCGTAGGAAATACTTTTGGGAAGCGCATCGGAAAGAATGTATTTTATGGTCCTGTTCTTATAGGTTTTATTTATTTTCTCGTCCAATGGTGTTCTGCTCTCGCTATACACGAAGTTTACCCTGGAAACCTGCTCTATCCTTTTAAGGAGCACCTTTAAAGGTTCATTTTCTACCGCTACGGAGACCTTGGAATCCAGGATCGTGGGTTGCAGGGATGAATTGGCATAAGCGGAAGAGCATAAAAAATGTGTCAACAAGAAAAGAAAACAGGGCATAGTAAAAAAAGACAGATACCCCTTTTGTTTAAGCGTAATTTTTTTCATTTTTAAAGTGCATTTAAATTAAAAGTCATTTATTGGTTTTTAGCCGGGGGATAGTTCCAATATCCTCCGGTTTTTTTTCACATCCGTCGCCGGACAATAGTATGCGGTTCTTCTGCGTTTCGGTATATTCGCAATCGAGCGAAGCACAGATGATGGTCAAAATATTCTTCAATGATTCGTTTTGAAAGGTCCCGGTGATCAAACAGTAGTTGAGTTTCTCGTTGAGCACATGAAAATCGGTTCCGTAATTTTGGGAGAGGTAACCTAATGCCTTCTCCAATGGCAGGTCTTCAAAAACAAATTTTCGATGTACCCATGCCATTTCGTTGGCTATGGCCATTGATTCTTCTTTACGGAGTTCTTCCGTGTTTTTGTTAAAGATCGCTCGATATCCTTGTTCCAGGAAAAGTATATTTTCATTTTCACCTTTAACGGCAACGCTACCGCTGATGACACTTACCGAAGCCTCCCTTTCGTTCTTGGAGTCGATATTGAAACTTGTACCCAATACCTTGGTGGTAAAATATGAACTGGACACTGTAAAGGGTCTCCGTTCATTTCGGTATACTTCAAAAAATGCCTCTCCATCCAATCGCAATCGGCGCTCTTTAGAGTTGGAAAAGTTATAGGACATGGAGGTATTCCCGTTCAACCATACCACCGAGCTGTCCGGCAACAACACCCTTAGTTTTTCGTTATCAACGGTGTTAAATTCCTTCCATCCCGCATCTTCAAGAATAACATTTTTTGTAACATGGTATAAGCCAAAGATCAGAACGAACGTGGCGGCCATCCCGATAAGAAAGTTCAAAGTTTTGATTTCTTGAGGTTTTTTCTCGGTCCTCTTTTGCGAAATTTTTCTTAGTACCTTGTCCCTTGCCTGTTGGGTATTAAATGGAATACTGCTAAAATCCTCCGTGTCATACCATTTCTTGGC
>JBCBSN010000065.1:0-18266 GCA_039819225.1 Bacteroidota bacterium
GCATCTTGTTAGAAATCCTATGAATTGAGTTATCGGTTTAAGTAAAAAAAGTAACTCATGATTTTGCGCAATAGTAAAACCTACTTTTAATATAAAGAAGATTACAATAATAATCGTATAGAAAAATAATGTTGAGGGCGACTTTATGGTTCCGTTTTTAAATTCTAATTCATTTGACTTCATAACAGAGTGTAAAAGAAGGATCAGTTTTGTTTTTGTTTGAGGTATTCAATGAAGCTGGACCGCATCACTAAAAATAAGATCCAGATAAGACAGCCGAAGGCAAGGGACACTGCCCAGACCTTAGGCTTGGTAAGACTGCTTATGATTTGTTCAAATAGAAAAAACGGTCTGGTAAATACATCCCAAGAATTAAAGCGTAGAAACCGGCCTAGGTAAATTCCGTATCCTATAAGTATACAAATTCCTAAAATGGCCTTTGATGCTATTTTGTTGGAATACTTCCTTCGGATAAATCCATTCATATCGATTAGGGATAGCAAGCCGAAGAGTAATCCGGTAAGAGCAAAAACAAAGACTAAAAAAAGATCCAACCATAATAGAGTTGAACTTTTATTATGGAGATGTACCAAATCGGTAATGATATAGGGACTATTGGGTAAGAGAAGCAACCAGATCGTAAAAAGAGAACCCATTTTGATTGTGGAATTTCGCCAACTTTTTGAGTATTCCATTAGCTGTGTGATGCAGTAGGGTAGGACAGCGAGAAAAAGGTTCCATGCTAAAAATGAATAGAAGAGGCTCTGCGTTAGTTTGATGCGGATCAGAAGTACCGAGAAGCAGAAACCGACGGCCAAAGCTAGATTTTTGTACGTGCTATTTTGTTTTTTTAAAGGTTTATATATCATAATCTATTGTATTAAAAATGTGGATTTGATTCGCTCCAAAGGCTGATCCAATAGTTTATAAAAGTCCAGTTGGTGAAATTGAAGGGCATTTTTGCCTCTTTTCCACTGTTTATATAAGTAAGGGAGGCGATCTGGATACAGAAGTGTGCCTGAAAGGAGCACGGAAAAAAGGTACATGCTACGTTTACCGTTCCCAAAAAGATAAAATTGCATCCCTATTTCTTCCGGGACCGAGGCGCCGGTATTCGTAAGCACATGAAAAACATCGTGGCTTTCCAGTTTCCTTTGAAGGGTAAAATGGTGGGCTTTCAGAAAGATGCCTAGAGCATGACCAAGGGTTCCAGTAGGATAACCCAATAAAGTATGGGTGTCAATACCCCAGGCGACCCTTCTCTTTAGGGACTGATATGGGATGAGGCTCCATTGGTACAAATTTTTAAGAATAATAGCTCTCATTTTATTTTAAAAGTACTTTGAAATACAAAGTAAATTAATAAAAAAATTATTTTCGAATCAGTCTTTCCAAGGCATTAATATGTTTTTTAAATGCAGTCTTGCCCAAAGGGGTGACCGAGTATCGTGTATTGGGTTTTTTGCCGATGAATCGCTTTTCCACCTTTATATAGTCTTCTTTTTCCAGGGCCTTGGTGTGGCTGGCCAAATTGCCGTCCGTGGCACCCAACAGTTCCTTAAGCGTATTAAAATCCGCATAGGCGTTCACCATCAGGATACTCATGATACCCAAACGGATACGATGGTCAAAGGCTTTGTTTATGTTGTCTATTAAACTCATGGATACCATTGCCCCATAAAAGGGAAATTGTTCATTAATTCTATTTCACTTGCCTTGCCTGATTCAAAAAACATCTTACTTCATCTAGCATCTAGCATCTAGCATCTAGCATCTAGCATCAACTCCTGTCATACTTAAAATACATCAACCCCCCGTAAATTATATGGAAAACCCCGAATCCCAAGGCCCAAAAATAGAGACCATAACTGATAAATTGGGTATTGATCAACCCGATAAGAACAAAGGCAACTCCCATATACCGTACATCGCCCAAGGTGTACTTACTGGCGTTGACACAAGACAGGCCGTAAAAGATCAAAGTAGCCGGTGCCACAAGTCCGGCAAAACCATATTGCATAAGAACCAAACAGAATAGGCCTCCGGTAACCAAGGGGATAAGAAAATTCAATAACAAACGACGACTCGTTGGGTTCCAGATTTTTTCCCCGCTCTTTTTTGCTTTTCGCATAGACAAAATTGCCCCAGTGAGTAAGGCCAGAAACAGGACACCTCCAGCAATGATAAATAAATCGATGACCAAATCCATCTCAATTTTAACGGAGTCGTTATCCGAAAGATCGTACCAATCGATATTTTGGATGGCATTAAGCTTTTGCCGTGCCAGAAACGCCCCGATAAGGGCATATACACCGGCCAAAACACCGGATAGCCCGCTAAGGGAAAGAAAGCGGGAGGAGCGGTGCATCATGGTCTTGATTTCCGAGATATCGTCCAGATAGTTCTTTGATTCCATTTTAAAAGTACTTTGAAATACAAAGTAAATGATTTTATTTGATCTTACCAAAATATGACATCAAAAATCTTTTTATTCGCATAGGATCTTTACGCTATCTTTAAAAGATTTTTATTGGACTCTTCTTGAGTGGTTGATGTTTGCCGTGAATCTTGTTTTTCACTCAAATAAAACTGCTCGAGACAAGTTCCGAATGAATATTATACCATGTCGTATGGGGTTATATTCTTGGAGTGGTAAAGGGGCCCTTCGGGAAGGTGAGCCTGAAATCCAATTGCGTTTTGATTCTCAGGGTTCTACCTAGAGTATTTTGGTACCCCTTGTAGGGATTTCAAGAACCGGCAACCCGCCCCAAACATAAACATCACTTCCAAAACCTGGGTTCGCGGTAAATAGTCTTTGGTTTTGACATCTATTTAGTTCTAAATTGAAAAATAATGGAGGTGCTTTTATTTCCCGAGGCATCGGAAGTTACAACTTGCCAGTAGTATATGGTGTCCTCCGAGGTACTTACTTCATAGGTAGTAGCTTCCGTGGTCACCAACTTTTCCATAGATTGGCTTTCCGTTCCGAAATGTAATTCATGGTTCAGGATATCATTGTCAATATCATCCGCTTTCCATTCCAGGGTTATTGTTCCGGAATCGACAGCGGCACTCATTTTTGGGTGGATTGCCATCGCCGGAAAAGGGGCATGGGACGTATGGGCGGCAGCGGCATTATAGAAATTGGCCGTGGTACTGGTCGCTGTTTTACTACTGCCATCTGCCTTGGATACCACCTTCCAGGAATATGGGGTAGCCCTTAAAAGTGTTAATGTCAAATTATTGGAATTTACATTTCTAATCAATTCCGTACCTGAATCGAGATTGGTTAAATGGAGGTCGTATCTGTCCGCGTTTTCAGCTAGACTCCATGAAAAGAGTACATCGCTCGTGGTCTCCGTAAAATTGGTACCTTCATTACACTCCGTGTTGTGTTCCGGGAAAATTAGGGTTACCGCAGAAGGGCCACGAACCACGGTATCCGGTATTTCGTCAGTAGAACCACTAGTCTCACCTCCTCCACATGAAACTATCACGGGTATAGCGAGTAACAAGGGGTAAATCTTGGGAAATAGTGTTTTCATGGAATATTCTTCATTGTTTAATAATTTTTTTCATCAATGTGGTTCCCTTGGTTTTAATGATAATGATATAAGTACCTTGGCTCAAAAAATCGGTAGTTATGGAAAACCTCCCATTATAGACCTTTTTTTCTTTCCGAAATACGATCCGCCCTGTAAGCGAACGGATGGTTATACGGGCCAAATCGGTATCTCCATTGCCTGTGTGGATGTTTAATTGATTTTGATTTATGGGATTTGGATATACCGTAAAGGCATCGGAAAGTATAAAAGCCTCTTTATATATCCCTTGACAGTCTTTTTCTGTTTTGACCTCAAGTGCATTCCTGTTTTTACTTAGATCCAAGGTTATTTCGCTTGCAGAGGTACGTATGTTCTGTTCATTGAGTGTTATAACATACGCTTCCCCGCCATTGAGGTAAAGCGTAATCGATTTTCCGGAAACAGCAATTGCCGTAGTCACGGAAAACGGGTCCGGCTCGGTAATATTAACCGTAAAACACTGTATAAAGCGAGGATCTTCTTCAAGACTGATACAGATGGTATAGTCGTCCGAGGCCAATCCCGTAATTTCCATGGTGTCCGTAAATGCAATGGTATTATCAAAACCACCTTCCGAGGTAATATGGGCACTATAGGTATACGTTTCCAATGCGGTGAGCCTAATCTTGCCATTGTCCATGGAACTACAGGTTTCACTGGAAGTGGTGATGGTGAAATTATCGTATGGTAATGTAAAAAGCGCGCAGCCATGTACATCTACCACAGCGTAAGGAACAGTATTGGGACAACTATCATAGGTGTCTAGGACCCCATCGTTATCGCTGTCCTGGTCACAGCTATCTCCTATCCCATCCTTGTCTGTATCCGCCTGGTCGGCGTTGGCCATAAACGGGCAATTGTCCTCCACATCCAGGATGCCATCGTTGTCGTCATCTTCATCACATGTGTTGCCCAAGGTATCTCCATCTGCGTCCTCTTGATCTGGATTGGGCCTATTGGGACAATTGTCGTTTTCATTTAGGATACCATCTTCATCCATATCCATTTGGCACACATTACCTATACCGTCTTCATTATCATCTTCCTGTCCCGGATTGGGGGTAAGTGGGCAATTGTCGTTCTCGTCGGCAATGCCATCGTTATCAATATCATCATCGCATACATCGCCTACACCATCACCATCGCTATCGGCCTGATCCCCATTGGGCATATGGGGACAGTTGTCGTTCACATCCAAAATTCCGTCATTGTCCATATCATCATCCCCTTGTTGCCCTCTAATGACAAAGTCGTCGAGCACAATCCCTTCAAAGCTATTCTCTTCAGATTGGAACGTATCTTCGTCCGAATGGAACACAAAACGGAACATCACGTTTTCTTCCTCGGTCAAGTCAATTCCTCCGGAATTCCTATTTGATTCAAAATCAAATTGATAGCGTTGATAATCCAGTTGTTCACCAACCCATTGCCCACCAACACAGTTCTTACAATAAAAACTATAATATGTTGGATCGGAAAAATCCAGGCCCACACTTAAGTCATTGTACCAAGATGCGTTGGGGGTCGGGGTACTCAGTAAATGCCAAGACCGCCCTTTGTCAATGGAATATTGAAGATACAGGAGATCAAAGAAGTTTTCTTCTCCCCTAAACGAATCCAATCCTTTATCCAGCTCAAACGCCATCGAAAATTCCAGGACAGGGTTTGTGATACTTTTAAAATCATAACAGGGGGTTACCAGGATACTCTTTTTGTTATTTTGGTAGGAAGTGTTTAAAGCAGTACCATACACCATAGTTCCAGAGGTGGCTTGATCCAGTTTTTCACCATTCGGAATACCTTGTTCCCATTGACTTTCGGATAGATTGTCTTGATCATAGCTGATCCACCGTTCGGTGTCTGACTCAAAAGAGTATACTTTTTCGGAGGGCGCAAAGTTATTGGCAAAAACCGTAAACTGTTCTTTTTGTACCGCCCATTCCAAATATCTTCTTGGGGTAATACGCAGTTCCAGTACATGCTTTCCCTTAGTTGGTGAAAGCTTTGGAAATTCAATATCAACTTCATTGTTTGGGGGGATACCGCCTATTTCAACTTCTGATTGGACTACACCATCAAGCAAGAATTGTGCATTTCCCTTTCCGTATTCGTTATTTGTGGTATTCTTTAAGGTAAACGAGGGTATGGGATTGTCGCAAATGATCTGACCATGGTTTATGGTGTTTTCAATGATGGTCAATTGGTCTTTATCCCGAGGGTCAAGGGGGATGGGAGTTTGCCAAATACCGCGGCCATAGCTTGATACCGTAAGCACCCCTTCCTTAGGGTTTATTTCCATATCCGTAACGAATACTTGGGGAAGCCCTTGGCTGTAATCTTCCCAAGTAGTTGTGGTGCTGTTAAAGCGGAACACTTTGCCCAGTCGATCAGAAAGGAACAGCGGTTTGTCCTTATGGTTGGCCTGGGGGGAAATTCGCGCCACGAACCAATTGGCCCGGGGCAAATTATAAGAAATATCCTGGAAGTTTAGCCCTCCATCCAAGGAGCGGTATACCAGTCCAATGCCAACCCCTGATTTATTGCCTTCATTATGGCCAAGACTCACATATAGTGTACCGGGATCATCCGGGCTAACCTGAAAATCACTTATAAAATCGTTAAAGGTGGCCAATAGGGTAAACGTCCTTCCTTTATCCTTACTTTTCCATACTTTGTTGAGGGAAATAGCATAAAGTATGTTGGGGTTATTGGAATCTGTACGTATCTCTTCAATAAAACCCTCCAATCTCAATTCACCGGTTTTTTGCCATTGGCCACCGGCACTTATTTTGAACAGTACGTTTTCATAGGCCACATACAATGTCTCGTCCACTGCCATTTCAACCGGAGTTTCCCATAACCCACTATAAGGTATTCCATTTTCCTTTTCCGGTGGAAGGATATATAAATCTATGGTTTTTCCAAAATCAGTGGATTTATTTAAAAGCCCTCCGTTCTGGTTCATACCCCATATTTCATTAGGCTTGTTTGGGTTGATAATATTATCCATTCCATCTCCATAATGCCATGAAATCCAATGATTCCTGTTGTATGCCAACCCACCGTTATCCTGTGTGCCACCAATGATTCGGTATGGGTCATTCTTGTCAACCGATATTTTATAGAACTGAGTGATGCCAAGACCAAAGGACTTATCGACCCAAGTACGTCCGTCGTCGATCGATTCAAAAACGCCCCCATCGTTTCCCGCATACAATTTACCATTATAATAGTTCATATAATGGACATCCGGATGAAAGCATTCATCCAGATTGAAACAGTCAAAGGAAGTCCGGAAAGTGTTGCCGCCATCTATTGACCTATGGGGGTATATGGTCCCAATCAGAACGATGTTTTCGTCTTTGGGGGAAACTACAATGGCCAAGTCATACCACGACTGAAACCAAGCTGCACCATTTCCGTCATAGGATGTTTTTACAAAACTGGTACCACTGTCCAAAGACTTGTATAGCCCGTCGAATTCTACACCTTCAGCACCATTTTTTACACTAATTACATATATGAGTTCAGGGTTTGCCGGGGTAACGGCCAACATGGCCCGAGAAGATGTCTTGGAGAAGCCCTCGGTAGTGGGGGCAAAGCTTTCCCCACCGTCCACAGATTTGTAGAAGTCGAAAAGAAAGGTGTTGGCATCACGGGCCAAGGCATACACTACATTCCCTGCTCCTGGTTTTAATCGAAAATCCACAATTTCCATATCCAGGACTTTGTACCAAGTTTGTCCGGCATCCCTGGTCTTATAGAGCCCGGTATCGGCCCCGACCCATAGCACGTTGGAATTGTTCGGGTGAATATGAATTTCGTTCATTGCACCAAATCCAAAGCGATCCCCGGTAATTTCAGCAGTATCGATATGTAATCCAGTGGCATCCCATGTGAGCCCGCCATCCATAGATTTAAATACACCTTGGCTAAGGGTATCAAATCCGTCATCATCTCCGGTGGCAATGTAAATGATATCCGGATTACGGGGATCTATCGCAATTCCGGATACCCCCAATTGATTAAAATGGTCTGTAGTGGTAATCCATGTATTACCGGCATCCGTGGATTTCCAGAATCCTCCGGCAGGAGCCCCGGCATACCAGACATCGGGGTTATGGGGATCTACAGCTATTGTATTTATCCTCCCCATGCCGGTATATGGCTCATTGGTTAACTCAAAGGGTCCCAATGTTTCCCAATCGGCACTGGAGTTGTTCCTTAGGGGAAGTTCATTTTTTTCTTTCCAAAGTGCTTGCATTTCGATGCCGGTAGGCAGATAACCGTCGCTCTTCACAAAGTGTTTCCACTGATTTTCCCAGCGCTTAAAGGGTTTATAACCACTTCCTTTTCTATATTTATCTTTATCCGACCAGTAGTTTTCGAAAGCTTGGCGTATTTCGTTAAAACTATAGTTGTTTTTTGTGTTTTTTCCAGTGGTGGGATTTTGTTTCAATTCCTGCATCCAAGGCGCACTTTGATTAAATTGCGCATTGATTGCTGTGAGGAAAACAAAAAACAGAAAAAAACACGATAATCTTCTCATGATCGGTTCTTGAGTTTTATGCCAACAATAATTATATCTACGGATTTGGGGGAAATGGAATAATGCTAAAGATAAATAATATTTTTAAATTGGGATAAATTTTCAATTTTTGCGGGATATATCCCCTCTAAAATAGTAGTACGGATAAAGGAAATGAATCCCGCCGAAGAATATATCTTAGATCAATCTCAGCCCTTCAGGGAGATATTGCTACACTTGCAAATGGTTATTGAACGGACCGTTCCGGATATGGATTTAAAATACAAATATCGGATTCCCTATTATTATTGTGAGAGTCGGCCCTTTTGTTATATGAATCGGACAAAGGATTATGTAGATCTAGGTTTTTGGAATGCGGCCCACCTTACGGTCCATACGGAGCTTATGGTCACTGCCGGGCGTAAGGTAATGAAGACCTTACGGTACCGATCTTTGGGGGAAATTGATACGCTCATTCTAACAGAAGTTCTTGAAGATGCGTATTCCGTTCGGAACAAGAAATTTTACAAGTAAAGTTTCCAATCCCAAGGTCAAATCCCAAATTTTAAAAACGGACTTGAACAAATACACAGTTGAGATTTGAAATTTGGGATTACTGTTTTCCGGTTAAAATTATGTCCATACGCTATAACCCTTATCCAATAAGGAGGTAGAGGGATTTTCAAATTTATGGGCTTGCTTTGCCAAAATAGGATCGGTTAAGTTCCTTATCAAAAATCAACCGTATAAACGGTTGTTTATCAATAGGTAGTTTTTCAGTCTTGCCTCTTGGTTCTAGAGGCGAAGCGGTCTTACGTCTTTTACCGGACAACAATGATTTGGAATATATCCTTATTCCTTGATCCATCCCTCATCCTTATAAATTTGGATAAAGGTCTGGTCCAGGTCATCGGAATCCCGATACTTTTTCCGCAGAGCGGTCAATTTTTCTTTTAGCTCCTTTACAGCATCGGCATATTCAGGGTCGCTGTAAACATTATTGATTTCCAGGGGATCCTTCTTTCGATCATAGAGTTCCCATTCGTCTACATCGTAATAAAAGTGCATCAATTTGTATGCCATGGTAGCGATACCATAATGGCGTTTAACAGCATGTGCGCCGGGGTATTCGTAATAATGGTAATACACGGCATCCCGGTCCCATTTTTCCTTTTCATTGGTCAATAAGGGCAACAGACTTTCCCCTTGCATATCGGTAGGGGTATTAACTCCTGCAATTTCCAAAAAAGTCTGGGCAAAGTCCAGGTTCTGGACCATTTCTTCCGCGGTGGTGCCCGGAGTAATTACATTGGGCCATTTGATGAGCAAGGGTGTCTTAAAGGACTCATTGTACATGAAACGCTTATCGAACCAGCCATGTTCCCCCAAGTAAAACCCTTGATCCGAGGTATACACGACAATGGTATTCTCTTCCAATCCGTTTTCGTCCAGGTACTTTAGGAGTCGTCCAACATTTTCGTCCACTGCGGCGATACTGGCCAAATAGTCCTGCATATACCTCTGGTATTTCCAAACGGTGAGGGTAGAATCGTTCATGGATTTGTATGTGCTCGCAAAATCGGCACTAATAGGGTCGTATACGGCATCCCAGGCGGCACGCTGTTCCGGGGTCAGCCTCCTTGCCGGGTTGCCTCGCTTTTCATTGATGTTCAGGGCATCATGAATAGAGTCGGATAATTTTAAATCGTATCGAAGGGCCATATGGTGCAAAAGGGTCATCTCCTGTTCCTTGGCCGCCGCACCTCGGGTTTTGTAATCGTCAAAAAGGGTTTCCGGTAAAGGATAGGTGTTTTTGGTAAATTCCTTGTAATGTCTTTCAGCCGGCATCCAGGTGCGGTGTGGCGCTTTGTGCAAGTACATAAGGAGAAAGGGCTTTGCCGTATCCCTACGCTTCTCCATCCAGTCCAGGGTAAAATCCGTGATAATATCCGTGGTATATCCGGTAACGGTGGTATCTCCGGAGGAAGTAATAAAATCCGGGTTGTAATAGGCCCCTTGCCCCGGAAGGATCTTAAACTCGTCAAAACCCTTTGGATTGTTGCCAAAATGAAGCTTGCCGAACATGGCCGTTTGATAGCCCGCTTTTTGTAGCAACTGTGGAAAGGTAACATTGGTGGTATCAAACGGCATGCGGTTATCTATCTTTCCGTTAAGGTGGCTATGCTTTCCGGTAAGGATAACGGCGCGCGAGGGGGCACAGATAGAGTTGGTAACACTGGCATTGGTAAAAAGCATACCTTCCTTGGCGATTCGGTCTATATGGGGTGTCTGTATTAACTTGTTGCTGTAGGCACTAATCGCCTGATACGCGTGATCGTCCGACATAATGAAGACGATATTGGGCCTATTGGCGGTTTTCGATGTTTTTGTACTGCTCTTGTCCAAACAAGAGGAAAAACAAAGGGCGAATAGGAGAAGAAGTAGAGACAGGTTTTTCATGGTCAAGGAGTTCATTGGTTCGATTCGTACTTTCGGAGTACACTTTTAAATTGCTTTATTATGGGGGATAGTTGGGCGGGTTGTTTCGCCAAGTCCAAAGGTAACCTTTCCGATGGATCTTTTTCCAGATCATAGAATTCCCCGTTGCCATAGAGTTTCCATCTATGGTTCTGTACATAGCGGCGCGTCTTGAATTTTCCCCAATTTGGGGCATAACTACAAAAGATCCAGTCCCTTGTTTCGGCTTTGTTTCCCATCAATTGGGGATGAAAACTAAGCCCATCGGTCGTTAAGTCGTTCTTTGGTATTGCTCCGGCCACCTCCAGCAGTGTAGGGAGAAAGTCCGTAAAGTCTATCAAGTTCGGGTTTACCGATCCCGCTTTAATTTTTCCTTTCCAATTGGCGATAAAGGGCACATGGGTCCCCGCTCCTGTAGTATAGCCCTTATTTCCGGTAAGCAATGTATCGTTTATTCGTGAAGTTACATCCCGATCGGTACCGTTATCGCCAATAAAAAGGATAAGGGTATTTTCGCGTATGCCCAGCTCCTCGGTTTTCTTAACGATTTTGCCCACCAACAGATCCATATAACCCACCATTTCCCCAAAATACGTAGTATCGTTTGTTTTTGAGGCACTATCAAAACCATCGAAAGCCGGATCATGGGGAGTTGGGACAAAGGGATCGTGTGTCAGCACCATGGGATAGTAGATAAACATGGGGCTATCCCGGTTATTTTCCATAAACGAGGCCATATGCTCCACGAAGATGTCCGGTCCGTATCTTCCTGGAAAATCCACGGTACCCTTTTTGGATAGGGTAAGCAAGGGGTCCTTATAGCGATATCCCCGTTCTTTTACCTGCCATAGACAATAATCGTCAAAACCGGCTTGTTCAGGGGTACTTCCCGTTCTACCGCCGGCCAGTTTCTGTTGGTGGGCGTTGCCCCAAAGCTGCCATTTGCCCACCACCAAGGTTTGGTAACCTTCTTGTTTCAAGAGATGGCCAAAGGTACGTTCCTTGGCATCCAAAAGCCCAAAGCCCATATAATTCCTAAAATTGTACTTCCCGGTCATCAACTGTACTCTGGAGGGCGTACACAAGGGTGTGGAATAGCAATGCGTAAAGCGCATGCCACCATTGGACAATAAATCCAGGTTGGGAGTGCTATAACTTTGACTTCCGTATACGCCCAAGGTCTCCACACCAAGATCGTCCGCCATAATAAGGATGATATGGGGGTTTTGGGGAACTGTTTTGGTATTGGGCTTGCATCCAAAAAGAAGAATAATGAAAAGGGTATTCGCCCAAATAAGATGAAAAGCTGGTAATCTCATACAGAGGTATAGGTATGAGCCCTAATATAGGTAATAAAACTAAGGTTCTACCGTTTTTTTTCGCAGAACGACCAGTGAATTTTTTTGAATATTTACGACTTCGGAGAACAGCGATTTTAGGGAGTCATACGCTTCTTTTTCAAAATAGGAATCTTTTATATCCAAATGAAAGGAAAGAAATAGCTGATTGTTTGCATTTTGGATTGCAAACCTTAGAATAGCCGTATTGCCCGGTACGGCCATAGCCTGGTTTTTGGGAAACTCGTCCAAGACGTATCCGTCCGGGATGGGAATGCTAACCTGATATTTATAGCTTCTAGGGTATCCAAAGTCAATGGGATAGTTTCTTTCCCTTAGCTGAAATGGATTTTGCGTAAAGAACTTTATCAAAAAAGGATCTAGGTAGGCCATAGTTCCATTGAATAAATTATCTATCTCAAACTTTACCCGTTGGCTAACTTTTTGGGGATCGGTACGTTCTTTAACCAATTCATAGGACGATATGGAAAAATCCCTTCCCACATTATCTTCCATTGAAGTTAAATAGGCTTCTTCGTTTTTTTTATCCAGTTCTCTATGAAGATTAACTGCGGCGTAGCCTTTGCTAATGGCATCAAAGACTCCTGTGGCCCTGTTTTCCATTGGGTCGAGCTTTAATTGCATACGAATGAATTCGGAATTGTCAAGTCGGGGGTGAATATTGTACCAATAACTCTCCTGTTTAAAATCCATTACACGGCCATAGTGGTTAAGGGCCCTAAAAGGAAGCATGCCAAAGGGTATAAACTTGTCCGTGGCATCCAGCAAATAGGTTTCTCCATTAATTTCCGTTTTGGCAAGGATATAGTTAAAGTCCGATATTACCGGATGAAGTCTTTTTGGTAAACCGCGCTAGCGGGTAGCAACAAGCATAAGATTGGTAGGGATGTCCGCGGCGTTCAATAGGTTGATAAGGGACATGTTGATTTCCCAAGCATTGCCCTCTTTACGGTCAAAGGCTTCCTTTACCCTGGCTTTTCCAAAGGTGGAATACTTCTGGTTCCATGTGTAATGATCTTGGAGGAACCTATAGATGTTCTGGGCCTTGGTGAGCGGGTCTTTTTCCATGAACAGTTCTTCCGGGACATGGCGCTCAAAAAAACCTTTTTTGGTGAGCTGAAGGCCAATATCCCTATCGCTTTTGAACTCCCGATCCACGTCCTTCCAGCTTTTTGTGTACCGTTTTTTGGTGCCATCGAATTTGTTGTATTCGGAAAGCTCAAAATCTATTCTGGATTTGTAATTTCCGCCGGCAAGCATAAAATCGCTTTCTTCCGTAAAGGCGGGAATGTCCTTCATAGCATATTTTAAGATTTCACAGTCCGCTTCTTGTGGATACCCGGGGACACTAAAGCACCCTTTTTTAATTTTCGCCTCGTTGACATCCAGTTTCAAACTTCCGGTCAGAGCTCGGTTGTACACCCAGTTCCCTGGAATTTCTGCGTTGAATTCACTGTATATTTTGGGAATAGCGTCCTGAAAATCCCATCCACTAAAATTGAAGTCAAATGGGGTTACCAGGGTATAGGTGTATTCCAGGATACTTCCTTCTTCCATTTTGGGAAACGTAAAGGTTTTTACCCTCCACCTTTCGGAATGGTCGCTTTCAAAGATTTCCGAGGATAGCACATTATAAGCATTTCCTTGATTATGGGTTGCGGCCCTTAGCTGGGTAATTTTCTCGGAATACGTACCGTTGTCATATAGGGGTATTTCCACGGTGCCCTGTGCAAAGCCGTCTTTGTGCAATATTTTTATTTTGGTATGGTATTCCTTTATGAGTCGTATCCTCCGGTCTATGACCTTAAAGTAATTGTCGCCCCTTTCATAGAGGATCACTGCATGCGCGGAGGAATCCTTAGGGTATATTTTTAGTTCTCTTTCGGCCGGCGAGATTTTTCCAAAAGCAACTTTCTCCTGGCCAAAGCTTAGACCAACGGGAAGTATGAACAATAATAAAACTTGGGGGAATGATGCTATTTTCACGGTTATGGCAGTTACAAGAGGTTAAATTAAACGTCTTTAAGAACGAGGACAAAAAAAATCGATTATGGCAATCGATTAACCGTTTTCCGTAGCTCCGTCAAATGGGTCAACAATTGCTCCAAACGATTTAAGGGCAGCATATTGGCGCCATCGCTTTTGGCATTGGCCGGATCAAAGTGGGTCTCCATAAAAAGTCCGTCAACTCCTGCAGCGATTCCGGCACGGGCCATGGTCTCTATAAGGGCAGGCCTGCCTCCAGTTACCCCGGAGGACTGGTTGGGTTGTTGCAGGGAATGGGTAACGTCCAAAACCACCGGGGCATATTGTTTCATAGTTGGGATGCCCCTAAAATCCACCACCATATCTTGGTAGCCGAACATCGTACCACGATCGGTGATCCAAACCTGATCGTTACCCGAATCGGTTACCTTGGTGACGGCATGCTGCATGCTTTCAGGTGACATAAATTGCCCTTTTTTAAGGTTGACCACCTTTCCGGTTTTTGCGGCAGCTACTACCAGATCGGTCTGACGTACCAGAAAAGCCGGGATCTGCAGCACATCCACATATTCGGCCGCCTTCTCGGCATCCGATACTTCATGAATGTCCGTAACGGTAGGTACTTGGAAGATCTCCGATACTTTCCGAAGGATTTTCAGTGCCTTTTCGTCCCCTATTCCGGTAAAGGAATCCACCCGGCTCCGGTTGGCTTTTTTAAAGCTCCCCTTAAAGATATAGGGAATTTGAAGTTGGTCCGTCACCTTTACGATTTGCTCGGCTATACGGAGCGCCATCTCTTCGCCTTCTATAGCACAGGGCCCCGAAAGCAGGAAAAAATTGTTGGAACCGGCATGTTGTAGTTGTGGTATTCGGGAAAGCTCCATTTCTTAAAATTTCTGTAAAGATAGTGTTTCGCCCCGGTTTCCTTGTTAGATTTATACCAACCTAAACCACTTGTATGTTCACTGAAAATGGGTATTACCGGGCCTTGGCCCTGTTATTTTTTGTGGGATCCCTACAGGCTCAAATCAGCGAAAAAGGGAAAACTTTTGATTTGGTAAACCTGGAGCGTCATCAGCTTACCTTTAATCTCCTGGGCCCTGGTCTTCGATATGAATTGGGTTTGTTCCGCAACATTAGTGTTTCCACCAGTTTTAATCCCGCCTTGGCCTATTATGAACCGGGCTACAGTTTTGGGTATGCTTGGCACATTCGCATGCGGTATTACCTGAATTTTCAAAATAGGTTGGATATCCACAAGAACGTTGTGGGCAATTCGGCCGATTATGTGGCCCCGGCAAGAAGCATTTTTTGGAAACCATTGCAACTTGCGACCAATATAGATGGCCCAAACGATTTTGCATTTGCCTTTTATGGCGGCGTATACGGCATACAGCGCACCAATAGGAAAGGCTTTAATTATAATGCGGAACTGGGTTTTGGCTATTATCGGGGCGATGGAATACCAAACGGCTATGGCCCTTTGCTCAACATTACCTTTGGCTGGGTAGCCACCAAAAGGAAATCACGGAAACCTGTTTTTGATTGATGCAACATCTACGATTATTCCCGCGCAGCCGGGAATCCTTTGAATTCGTAAAAGCGGGAATCCTGTTCCCTTTGGGTAACTATTCACCCGTTGTTGTAAATGGGCAATTTCGACCTTTCTTTCCCCTCCCTAAAGGGTGGAAAGGCCGAAATCGTTTTGATTCCCTTTAGGGTCAGGGAAAAACAAGGCGATTTCAGGAATTGGCCGAATAGTTACCCCTTTGGCCCAATTTTTGGTGTAGTCCTGTAAACCACCTAACCCGTTCCCTATGAAAGACTTGGTTCTCCCATTCACTTTGTTTCTTTTATTTTTTGGTCATGCCCAATCTGGAAGAAATGTAGAAAAAGGGCTGTTTAAGCTTAATGCGCTGCTTCCAGGAGCTTCCTATGAGCTAGGGGTTGCAAACAACATCTCCTTAAACTTTGATGTTTTTCTGGCCCCTTTTGTTGAGGAGAACTTTTTTGGTGAAGAGCAATTTGGGATCTTGCCCGGTCTACAAGCGGAGTTCAGACATTTTACTTCTTTCAAAAGAAGAAGGGCCCGGGGAAAGAACTTGTCGGGCAACAGCAGTGATTACGTAGGTGTCGTAAACCAATTTTACTCGGGCAATGCCCTAATCGGTAATCTGGAACGGGCAAGCTCATTTTACAATGCTACGGGCATTGTATATGGTATTCAACGTACGGCACCCAGAGGTTTTTATTGGAACCTCTCCTTTGGGCCGGCGATACTAATAGATGAATTTGATACGGGTTCCGGTATTTTTATTGATGCGAAATTGGGATGGGTCATCCGCAAACGGAAGTAAAACAACCCCCTCAAAATCAATACTATAAAATAATACAAGTTCTGATGGACAAGAGATAATCAGCGTATCTTTGCGGGCTTTAAATTTAAGTAAAGGCTTATGTCCATAGCAAAGAATATCGCCATTATTGCCCACGTAGATGACGGAAAGACCACCTTGGTGGACAAGATTATGCACCACTGCCAACTGTTCCGTGAGAACGAGAACACCTGCGAATTGATTTTGGACAATAACGATCTGGAGCGGGAACGGGGCATTACCATCGTATCCAAAAACGTTTCGGTGACCTATAAGGATACCAAGATCAACATTATTGACACTCGGGGCCACGCCGATTTTGGTGGGGAAGTGGGCCTTTAGTGCATATCACCTTTGGATGGGTGCTGACCAAACGAAGAAAGCGGTCGGAATTCGAACTTGATTTTGATTAGTTAAAGCATTATTTTCTTCAAAGCGTCCATATAACCACGACTCACCCGCACCACTTCGTTATTGAGCATGGTAACGTCATAGCTCTTCCCGTATTTGTTCAGCTCCTTTACCCTGTCCAAATTAATAATAGAGGAGCGATGAACCCTTAAGAATTTCTGGGGATTCAATTTTTGTTCTAAATCTGTAATGCCAAAATTGCTCAAATAAACCTGTTTATCAACATGAAGTTTTGAATAATCCCCATACGCTTCTACCCATTCAACGTTATCAACTGAAACAGTGATGAGCTTTTTGTTATGCTGTACCAATATCCGAGAGGGATAGTCCGTTTTTGCCATTAGCAAACTTTCCGCCAAATCACCCAGTCTTTGATTGTCATACTTGAGTCTTTCAATGGCTTTTTTAAAGCGTTCCTTGGTATAGGGCTTAAGTAAATAATCCACGGCATGGACTTCAAATGCTTTTAACGCGTATTCATCGTAGGCCGTAGAAAAAATGATTGCAGGCAATTCCTCTAGGTAGGTAAGCACCTCAAACCCCGTTTTTCCGGGCATTTGGATATCCAAAAAGACGAGATCGGGTTTAAAGCGATTGATTTCGGTAATTGCATCAACACCATTGTTCACTTCTGCAATCAGGACCAAATCTGGAAAGTCCTCCAAATATTCTTTGATTAACAATCTTCCGGCCTTTTCATCGTCCGCTATCAGTACTTTCTTCATATGGAGAAACGAATTTTTAGCCCTTGGGGTTCATTATCTAGCAGCTCTAACTTAGTTTGATACATTTTCTGCAAACGTAATTGCGTGTTGCTAAGGCCTATACCTTTTCCAAAGAGACTTTTCTTGTCTTTTACTCCCCTGCCCGTATCGGCAATTTCGAATTTGAGCTTTTCATTCTCCCTAAATATGGTAATGGAAATTTTTCCACCTTTTAAAGAGTTGGAAATACCATGCTTAACGGAATTCTCTACTAGGGGTTGCAATAGCATCGGTGGCACCATTTCAGAATGAAGTTCCTTGGGCACGTTGATTTCTATTTCCAATCGTTCTTCAAAACGTGCCTTTTCCAGTTCCAAGTACTTATTGACGAATTCCATTTCTTCAGAGAGGGGTACCAGTTCTTTTTTGGAAGCTTTGAGTTGATAGCGGAAGAGATCGGCCAAGGTAGCGATCAATTGTCGCGTTTTTTCTTGTTTTGCCGGGACGGAAGCATTAATGGTATTAAAAACATTGTACAAAAAGTGAGGGTTCAACTGCGCTTTGATGGCTGCTAATTCACTTTTGAGTGCTGCTTGACGCAACTCACCTTCAACTCTAAGTTTTCTCTGGTTCTCAATGAAATAGCGGTAGGCAAAAAAGCAACCAAATTGAATCAAGAAAAATAATAATGGTATGTAGAGGTCCCAAACGGTGCCGGCCTCCCTTAATCTCCCCAAACCTAAGGCATCAATGATACTATATCGAATTTGTCGAACTACATAAACGACAAAAGGAATGAGTATGAGCACCATGCTAATTTGATATTTCTTCGATTTCTTTCG
>JBCBSN010000066.1:0-18078 GCA_039819225.1 Bacteroidota bacterium
CAAAATCCATTAAAAATGGATTTTGGAGAATACCCACCATTTTCTTTATAGATTTCATCGATAATTTCTACCGTTCCCCTATCTAGCCCCTGCTCATCTCTTGAATCAGAAATACACTTTTTGGGAAGTACGTCGGAATATTCAAGGTTTTTGTCCAAAATCCACAATACCTATGGAGGCAGATTGTCCACTGCCCCTAATTTGGAATTCTAAAACTTTAGGTCATGTTTCCCCGTTCCCCCCAAAATTCACGGTACATCCGGTATGCGTTCCTTTTTGCGTTTTGCGGTCTCACTCCACATATTCTTACGCCCCTATTCCTTTATACCCGCACAGTGGAAAAAGATACCATTATCGAAGACCTACGGGGAAAGTCCTTTGTGGCTACCGCTGATACAGATTCGCCATCGGCAAGTGTGGAAGACTGTGCTACGGCTACCGGCCGCTTCCGCAACCATGATTTCGAGGACTTGGAGCGTGATGGGGTAATCGCCACGGGGGAAGGGGAACTGTACAAGTTGCGCCATTGGGAACAGGCCACTGTGAGGACCAGTGATTTTCTTCACAATAACGGGTGGCGCGGTGGCACAGATAGAGTGGGCACCGCCCCACCCACCTTGGACGGACGGGGTTTTGTCGGCTCCATAGTACATAATGGGAACTGGGTGGAGTATATCGGCAGCAATCTTGACGAACCCCTCAGGGCCGGGGAGACATACGAACTGGACCTGTTAATGGGCACTGCCTATGCCAATAATGATTTTGGCGGTGCCTATTCGGGAGATTTCGTGATTTATGGTTTTACGGAGCACCAAGCCTTTCCGTTGGATGCCAAGTACGAACTTTCCCCATATCCCGGGATTCTGGAGCTTGTACGGCAACCCGTGGACTTGGCGGAAGGGGTATGGACGGAACAGCGGTTCGTTTTCACCCCAACGGTGGACATCCATACGGTGATTATTGGGGGGGAGAACTTTGTGGCCAATCCACAGGCCCCCAAGATAGGCGGTTACCTCCTTTACGATCGCCTTCTGCTTCGGGAACCCTGCGAGGAAGACACAGGATCTGGGGTGCCGGAAGATACCGACGGTGATGGTATAATTGATGCAGAGGATTTGGACGACGATAACGACGGGATATTGGACACCGTGGAGGGCTGTATCCCAAATGATGCCACCCGCTTCCGCAATCATGATTTTGAAGAGTATACCGGTCTTCCAAGCTCATTCACGCAATTGCATCTATTGAATTTCTGGGACCAGGCCACTCAGGCTACAAGCGATTTTTTGCATATGGACGGCTGGCATGGGGGAACTGGAACTGCCGGGACAGCAGCCCCTACTCCAGATGGTAAGGGTTTTGTTGCTTCAATCTATCAGAATGCTTCCTATGTGGAATATATTGGTAGTAATCTTGATGAGCCCCTTAGAGCCGGGATAGAGTACGAACTGGATATGTTATTGGGCACAGCTATGAAAGATTCCCAAGCCCAATTTTATGGGTCCTTTAATGGGGAATTCGTTATCTACGGTTTTACGGCGGCACAGACTTTTCCTCTTCCCTTTCAAAGCGTACCTCCCCCAAGCCCGGTAATGGAGGAACTGTTGCGCCAGCCTGTAACTCTTGCAGAAGGGATATGGGCGGAGCAGAAGTTTGTGTTTACCCCTACCGAAGACATCCATGCGGTAATGATAGGCGGGGAAAACCATACCAATTTAATAGGACAATCCGGAGTCTACCTCCTGCACGACCGCCTATTGTTGCGGGAACATTGCAGTAACGACACGGATGGCGACGGGATTCCGGACCAATTAGATTTGGACTCTGACAACGATGGGATTAGCGACCTTTATGAAAGTGGCGCTGACGTGGGTTCCCTGGATCCGGACGGCAACGGTACCATAGACGGTACGGCTTACATGGATGTGGACGGGGACGGGCTAGCAGATGCCATTGAGGCCCTCCATGGGCAAGATACGGGCACCCCTCCGCGCAATACGGATCCTGTTACGGATCCTGACTACCTGAGCCTGGACAGCGATGGGGATGGTATCCCGGATGCAATAGAGGCCCTGCCCTCCCAAGGATATACAGGCAACGATGGTGACGTGAGCGATGAGGATAATGATGGGGACGGTATTATTGCGGCTTTTGACCCGGACGACGGTGCCCCTGGAGGTTTTGGCGGGGTATTCCCGGAGCCCCGGAACACGGACGTGATCCTGGACATGGTACCGGATGCCCTTCCGGACTACCTGGATCCGGATAGCGATGGGGACGGCCTTTTGGATTCCGAGGAAGGTGGGGACACTGTAAGCGGCACGTCATACCAAGATCCCGACGGCAATGTGGACAATCCCTTGGAGGACCTTCCGGACTTCCTACCTGGGAATGGTGAGGCGGCCTACAGGGAGGACTGCAGGCCCGTGCTGGAGGTACCGGATCACGTATCGACCTGTGGCCGTTATATCCTTCCGCCCCTATCCGTGGGCAACTATTTCACAGCTCCTTTGGGCGATCCGGGCCGTTTGGAGTTATCCCCCGGGCATGTGGTGGAGGCAGACCAACAAATCTATGTTTATGCGGGAACTGCGCCAAATTGCGATAGGGAGACCAGCTTTGGGGTAGAAATCATGGGATTGACCGTTAGCGATCCGGAGGTGGAACTACTTCCCTGTGGTCCAGGAGAGAATGCAGGAGGCATGCGCATTGCCCTTCCTGAAGGTTCGGTGGATGGTGGAAGTGGGACACACGTCAATTACCGTTTTTATAGAGAGGAAGAAGCTGAGGAGGGATCGACCTCTTTGGCATTGCTCCAGGAGGGGGGTGATCCGGTTTATATATGGCGAGACATTTTAGGCGGAACGGTCTTGGTAGAAGTTGAGGATGATATGGGCTGTACGGGCACTGCCCGGGTGGAATTGCCTTTTCGTGAGGCCCTTGTGGCTGAGGTGGAGACAGAAGCGGAGCTATGTGTTGATTCGGGAGGCCGGATCTTGCTTACCGTTTCGGGAGGTGTACCTCCCTATACGACAAGTGTGGATGGTGGGCCGCTTGTTGAGGGAAGGCTAGTATACGACGGGCTTGCCTCTGGCGTGGAGCACCGTTTCGAGGTGGTGGACGCCAATGGCTGTTCCGTTGAGCTGTCAGCAATGGTCCTGGCCGCTGAGCCCCTTTTAGTGACGTCCCGAATAGACCAGGAACTATGCCTGAGTGATGGGAACGGGCGTATTGCCCTTACCATCTCCGGCGGCAGGCCCCCGTACTCCACCAATCTTGATGGCAACGGTCAGGTTTCCGATAAATTAGTATACGAGGATCTTTTCGGCGGCAGGGAATACCTATTGGAGGTCATTGATGCCAACGGCTGTTCTATGGAGATCATCATTCCCCTTGAGGCCCCTGTGAACCTTGCAGCGACGGTGGAAGTAGAATATTTGTGTGCCCCGGAATCCACGGTTCCGGGGAACGAGGTACGCATCGGGGTAGATCCCTCACTCTTGGGGGACGTACTTTTTGCACTGGACGGGGATTTTGCCAACAGCTTCCCGGAACCGGTGTTCAGGAACGTTGCCCCTGGGCGGCATAGTATTTCCATGATGTACAAGAATGGTTGTACGAAGGAAAGCCCGGATTTTGCCATAGTGGCGGTTTCCCCGCTTTCCATGGTAGTGGAAGAGCCCGGTATCAATACGGTTCAATTGTCCGCCTCCGGCGGTGGCGGTGGTTACGAGTACCGTTTTGGCGAGGGGGCCTACGGTACACAGGACACCTTTGCTATACGCTACTCCGGGGTCTATGAGGTGGCGGTGCGCGACGCGTACGGCTGTGAGGTGGTACGTTTGGTGGAGCTGGAGTTCCTACCGATAGAGATCCCCAATTTCTTTACTCCGGACGGTGACGGCACCAATGACGGTTGGACCCCACGGAACATCATTGTCTACCCGAACGCGCGGACCAAGGTCTTCGACCGTTACGGCCGGCAGATCACCGAACTGGCCCCAGGGGAGAAATGGTACGGCCTGTACCAGGACAATATGTTGCCCTCTGGGGACTATTGGTACATTCTGGAACTGAACGACCGGGAGGATGCCAGAAGCTTTGTGGGTAACTTTACCCTGTACCGATAGACGGGAATTTTTGGGATTAGCTCAAAAACAAAGTTTTAAAGTGGAACGAGTATAAGATGGGAAACCACCTTTTCCAAACAGCCCTTTAAGTCTTTCTTTAGCTCTCCCTCCCAAAACCGGAAAACGGTATAGCCCAAGTGCTTCAGTTCCTCGTTTACCTCATGGTCGCGCTGCATATTGCGTTCGATCTTGGCGATCCAAAATTCCCGATTGGTTTTTATCTTGGGTTTTCGTTCCTCCCAGTTGTAACCATGCCAATATTCCCCATCAATAAAGATTACGGTCCTATATTTTTTTAGGGCGATATCCGGTTTGCCTATCAATTTCCTATAATTAATACGGTAGCGATAGCCTGCTGCGTAGAGGGCCTTGCGAAAAGCGAGTTCCGGTTTGGTATTTTTGCCGCGGATCTTGCCCATGATCTTGGAACGTTCCGGAGTTGTGTAGAAACCGGATTCCTCATTAAAACGGGGCACCTTTATACGTTTTTCGGGATACTTTTTGGGCATACCTAAAAATAAGAAAGACGGGGCTGGTTTCAAAAAACCTCTAAGGTCTTCCTGTTTTTTGTAACTATTCAGCCAATGCCCGAAATCGACTTGTTTTTCCCTGACCCGCCCAAGGCGGGAAACAAGACGATTTAGGCCTTTCCACCTGCCTTTGGCAGGTGGGGAAAAGAAAGGTCGAAATTGTCCATTTCCAACAACGGGTGAATAGTTACTATTTTTTCAATAGGGTATCCTTTTATGCTAACGGCCAAGTTCTCCCATTCATATTGGGAATTCCCTGGCACAAATTCCCGTTACAACATGCCAACCTAAAGGAATCCCAAAAGACTAAAATTTAATGGCTAAACCGAACCCATCTTTGTTACCGATCGGCACCAATTTATATGCTGTCTTTTTATCAAATTGCTTGTTGTATGCCAAAATGGCCTTTCTACCATTCTTTGAGGATTCCTGTAAAAAAATGGCGGACACTATTAAGCCCCCAAGGGTGGTTAAAGAGGGGGCAATAGTATTATCGCTATCCCTCCCAGCTTCGATTCCCAACCAGACGGCACCGGCCAAAGAAACAGTATAGGAACCATAGAAAAAACCCTCGTTGAGCATCTTCTTTCTCCAGTATTTTTCGGAGTCTTTAAAGTTCAACAACAATTCCTTGGCTTCCTTTTTTGTGATCAATGTATCATCTTGATAATACTTTGGGCTCCAAAAACCTGAAAAAACCGATATTTCCTGGGAAGACACCCCCATTGAAAAAAACAAAAAAACCAACGTAAAAAATGGAATGTGCATATTGAAGTTAATTTAAACGTATGAAATATACGATTTAAATCCATCCCCAAATATCAGATAGTATCTAAAGGGAAAAAGAGCCTTTTTATACTATTATCCCCAATTCGGAAATTGCACTACCCCTTTACACTGGCCGCCAAATACTCTCGGTTCATGCGGGCGATATTTTCCAAAGATATGCCTTTAGGGCATTCCACCTCACAGGCTCCCGTATTGGTGCAATTGCCAAAACCTTCCAGATCCATTTGGCGCACCATGTTCTGTACACGTTCCGCGGCTTCTACCCGCCCTTGGGGCAATAGGGCAAATTGGGAGACCTTGGCCGAAGTGAATAACATGGCACTTGCATTTTTGCAAGCCGCTACACAGGCCCCGCAACCAATGCACGTAGCCGCGTCCATAGCTTTGTCCGCTACATGTTTTTCGATTGGAATGGCATTGGCATCCACCGGATTGCCGGAGGTGTTAACGGAAATATAGCCCCCGGCCTGTTGGATACGATCAAAGGCGGACCGATCCACGATCAAGTCCTTGATTACAGGAAATGCCTTTGCACGCCATGGTTCAATAACAATGGTATCCCCGTCATTGAAGCTGCGCATATGTAGTTGGCAGACGGTAATAAACCGATCTGGGCCATGGGGCTGCCCGTTGATCATCAGGGAGCACGTACCACAGATACCTTCCCGGCAATCATGATCAAACTCCACCGGTTCTTCTCCTTTGGCCACCAAGTCTTCGTTCAATACATCCAACATCTCTAGAAAAGACATATCCTCCTCCACGTTGTTTAATGTATAGTCTACTATTTTGCCTTTGGAATTGGCATCCTTTTGGCGCCAGATTTTTAAGTATATTTTCATAGCTATCTAATTTGATAATTTGTCAATTTGAAAATGTGTCAATTCGGGGCCTTGTTACATTTCCGACATTGCCAAATCATTTATAACTCCTTGTTTTTACTTCGATGTTCTCATAGACCAGATCCTCTTTGTGCAACTTGGAATCCTTGGGCTCTCCCACATATTCCCAAGCGGCCACATAGGTAAAGTTCTTGTCGTCCCTTAGGGCCTCTCCCTCAGGAGTTTGGTATTCTTCCCTAAAATGGCCTCCACAGGATTCGTTTCTATGTAAGGCGTCCTTGGCAAATAGTTCGCCCAGTTCCAGAAAGTCGGCCACGCGGCCAGCTTTTTCCAGTTCTTGGTTTTTGGCATCCTTGTCTCCGGTAACCTTTACATTTGCCCAGAAATCCTTGCGAAGTTCCGCAATTTCGGCAATGGCATCTTTTAAATCTTTTTCATTTCGGGACATTCCACATTTGTTCCACATGATCTTGCCCAGCTTTTTATGGTAATGGTCCACGGAATGCTTGCCCGCAGCGGACATCAATTTTTCGATACGGCCCACCACGTTTTTCTCAGCGGCATCAAACTCCGGAGAATCCGTAGGGATAGTCCCGGTACGGATGTCATCAGCCAGATAGTCGCCTATGGTATATGGCAGTACAAAGTAGCCATCGGCCAGCCCCTGCATTAAAGCGGAGGCCCCGAGCCTATTGGCCCCATGATCGCTAAAGTTGGCCTCTCCGGCGGCATAGCAACCCGGGATTGTGGTCTGAAGATTATAATCCACCCAAAGTCCGCCCATGGTATAATGTACTGCGGGATAGATCATCATAGGGGTTTCATAGGGATTTTGATCCACGATTTTTTCATACATCTGGAAGAGGTTGCCGTATTTGGCCTCTACTACCGCCTTGCCTAATTTGCGCGTAGTTTGTTTGTCCGGGTCTTTAATGCCTGAGGTATAGGCCTTTTCTTTGCCATAGCGCATGATGGCGGCCTCAAAGTCCAGGTAAACGGCTTCCCCTGTCTTGTTCACGCCATGTCCTGCATCGCAGCGTTCCTTGGCGGCCCTCGAGGCCACGTCCCTAGGCACTAGGTTTCCAAAGGCGGGATAACGTCTTTCCAAGTAATAGTCCCTATCTTCTTCCTTAAGCTGCGTTGGCTTCAATTTGCCTTCACGTATGGCTTTGGCATCTTCCAAACGTTTCGGGACCCAAATACGGCCATCGTTCCGGAGGGATTCAGACATCAAGGTCAATTTGGATTGATGGTCTCCGGAAACAGGGATACAGGTGGGATGTATTTGCGTAAAACAAGGATTCGCAAAATGGGCGCCTCGTTTATGTGCTTTCCAGGCCGCGGTTACATTGGCCCCCATGGCGTAGGTAGACAAAAAGAAGAGGTTGCCATATCCACCTGTAGCTAGTACTACGGCGTGGGCGGCATGTCTTTCAATCTCACCGGACACCAGGTCCCTGGCGATAATTCCACGTGCCTTTCCACCTATGAGAACTACATCCAACATTTCATGCCGGGTATAGGATTTTATCTTGCCCCTTTGTATTTGCCGGTTCATGGCGGAGTAGGCACCCAGCAACAACTGCTGTCCTGTCTGTCCTTTGGCATAGAAGGTCCTAGAGACCAGGACACCACCAAAAGAGCGGTTGTCCAGAAGACCACCGTATTCCCTGGCGAAAGGTACGCCCTGGGCAACACATTGGTCAATAATATTGGTAGATACTTCGGCGAGACGATACACATTGGCTTCGCGTGAGCGGTAGTCCCCCCCTTTTACGGTATCGTAAAATAGCCGATAAACACTGTCCCCATCACCCTGATAATTCTTAGCGGCGTTTACTCCGCCCTGCGCGGCTATGGAGTGCGCCCTACGGGGCGAATCCTGATAACAAAAGGTTTTTACATTGTAACCCAGCTCCGCCAAGGTGGCCGCGGCGCTACCTCCCGCAAGGCCCGTTCCTACGACGATAACATCAATATTTCGTTTGTTGGCAGGGTTTACAAGGTCGATTTCGTTTTTATGTCGGGTCCATTTGTCGGCCAAGGGGCCAGCTGGAACTTTGGAATCCAATACGCCCATAATTAGTGTGTTATAGGATTAAGGTGATGGTATACGGCAATAAAGGCAAATGCCAAAGGGACGATCACCGCAAATAGTTTTGTAAATTTTGTAAAGGCTGGTGTGTACTTGTTATGAACTCCCATGGACTGCAAGGAGGAGGCAAAGCCATGCCAAAGGTGTAGACCTAGTAGCACAAAGGAAATCACATAGAGGACGGTACGCCAGATAGGGGTAAATTTTTCTACCGTTTCGTGATAATATCGAGTGGGATCCTCGGGATTGCCCTCCACATATTTATAGGCCATCTCATGAATCCAGAAATCGTAAAAATGCAGACCCAAAAAAGCCAATATCACTAAACCGGAATAGATCATGTTCCTAGATACCCAAGGTGCATTGGCATTGCCCTTGTACTTAACGTAGCCGATACCACGCGCCGCTTTGTTCTGTAATTCCAGGATAAAGCCCATTACAAAATGTATGACCACACCGGCGATCAAAATTGGTTGCATAATAAATTGCACCAAAGGGTTGTATCCCATAAAATGAGAGGCTTCATTAAAAAAGTCCGGGGAAATTACGGAGGCGAGGTTAATGGTGACGTGCAAAACTAGAAAAATCACTAGAAAGAGACCAGAAAGTGCCATTACCACTTTCCGGGCGATCGAAGATGTAATCAATCCGCTCATTTGGTTTTAATTTAGTCGCACAAATTTAGGCCACGGGCCAGTGAATACCAAGTTTAAAAGTGGTTTCCCCTTCTTATTTAGACCCATTTTGATCTAGTTCGAAGTCTTGTCCAAGGACAAGCATAAAAAGGAGCGGTTTTTGGATAAAAAGCTAAACAACAACGGTCAGGATTGGCTCAAGTCTTTTTTTTGCCCGATATTTCAATCTTGAATGCTTAAATCTATTTCGCTTCCCAATGGATATCGGACTACTTTCTGTGAGCATGAGCGTCTATTCCTCCAAGCGCATTGCGGAGGAAGCTGAAAAATTGGGACATTATCTCGAATTGGTAGACCATACCAAATGCTCTGTAAAATTGGGTTCGGACCAACCACAGATTTATATCAGGGACGAGAACATTACCCAGGAATTTCAGGCCATTATCCCTAGAATTGGTGCCAAAGTTACACGCCATGGGGTGGCCATAGTAAAACAATTTGAGATGAACGGGGTATTCAGCACGGCGCGCTCATTGGCCATTACCCGTGCCCGGAACAAGGTGCGCACCCTACAGATTATGGCAAGAAAGGGCATCCCCATCCCGGAAACCCTGTTTTCCATCAATCCGGACAATATCGAGGAGCAGATCAAGATTTTAGGGGGCACCCCCGTAATCATAAAACTTCAAGAAGGTACTCAGGGCCTTGGGGTAATCCTTGCCGAGACCAAAAAATCGGCCAAATCAATTATAGACACCTTTTACAAGATGGACACTAGTATCCTGATTCAAAAATATATCGAGGAATCCAATGGAGAGGACATTAGAATCATTGTGGTGGGCAACAAGGTAGTTGCGGCCATGAAACGCATTAGCGATGTAGGGGAGTTCCGTTCCAATGTTCATCGTGGTGGCCAGACCCAAGCTATAAAACTAACCGAAAAAGAGAACCATATAGCCCTTAATGCTAGCAAATATTTGGGGCTTGGGGTAGCTGGAGTTGATTTAATCCGCTCCCGAAAGGGCCCTTTGCTTATCGAGGTTAATGCATCCCCTGGGCTTCGGGGTATCGAGGCGGCCACGGGAATCAATGTCGCCAAGGAAATCATTCGGTATGTGGAACGTAATGCTGTAAGAAAGAGATGGAAAAGATGAGAATTTTGAACGATGTATTGAAGATTTTTGAATTGAGGATTTAAAAGTAATATGCCCAAGGAAGAAAAGATCTTTGAGTTTTGGGAACGGATGAACAAAGTGAATACTCCTAATCCAGTAAGCCTTTGGAAGCACGTTTATATTTTGGACAAACCGAAGCTTGAGACATGAAACCAGAAACCAACAAGACCATCACAATAGGTGGGGAGACCGTATTGCCAGGGGAGAGTAAACTTCTAAAGATAGGGATAGATCGTTTGCCTACTGGAACCTTGATCGATATCCCGGTATATGTTTTTAATGCAAACAAACCTGGACCTACCTTGCTGATTCAGGCCGGATTGCACGGGGACGAGATAAACGGTATCGAAATTGTCCGAAGGATGATCCATGAAAAATGGTTTAGACTACAGGCCGGAGCCGTGATAGCGGTACCGATATTGAATATTTTTGGCTTTATCCATTTCTCACGTGATGTTCCGGACGGGAAGGATGTAAACCGGAGCTTTCCCGGTTCAAAAAGGGGATCTTTGGCCAGTAGAATCGCGTATCATTATGTTACGGAAATTATGCATCAGATGGATTTTGCCATAGACCTGCACACAGGCGGGGCACAAAGGCATAATTTTCCGCAGATACGGTACACCGGGGAAGATGAAAAAAGCAAAGAACTCGCCATGGTCTTCAATGCGCCCATTTCCTTTGCCTCAAAATTGATCAGGGGGTCTTTCAGGAACGCCGCCTACCGCATGCGCAAACCCTCGGTAGTCTTTGAAGCTGGGGAGAGTATGCGCTTTGATGGCTATTCCATTTTAGAGGGAATGCAAGGGATACTAAATGTGTTGGATCATTTTAGGATGATACCTAAAGCGACTCTTCATGTTCCGGAAAGGAAGGAAACTTTTTTTCTTGAAGATCGAAAATGGCTGCGTGCGCCGACAGCAGGAATGTTTATCCCAGAGGTCACCAATGGGAGTGAATTGACGAAAGGACAGCTTATGGGCATTGTTACGGATACCTACGGCAAGCATACTAAAAAGATCAAGTCCCCTTTTGAAGGTTTTGTAATTACTGTAAACCACCAGGCTGTGGTGAACCAGGGCGATGCACTTTTTCATATGGGCCGTAAGGCCGAATTTGATAGAAAGGGATAAAACTTAAACAGGCCCTTATGAAATCATTGGCGATGAAGTAGACCAAGCGGTTTGTAAGCTCCGATTCTTACAAAGAATCGGCCCGCATAGCAGCGGTTTGTAGATGATTTGGGCCATTGACCCCAAAAAGTGCGTAAAAGGGACAGCTGTCAAAAATGGTGAAACCGACTAAAAGGTCGATGTTGGGTTTTTTGCCGATTACTCCAGCACCTCCCCGCAATTGGCCAAAGTCTGATCCAAAGCCATACCGATAAACATAGGGTAGGACCAATTTTTATAGCGGCCCCAGACGTCCCCGGCTATTTTTGGATATAGTTTTTCTTTGATGGCAGGTAAGAGGGGCTTTGCCTTACCGCCCAAATTTCTTGTATTTACCGCAATATGTAGCAAAACAGTTTCATTATTGGCTTTGGACAGTAGATTTTCCAACACATCGTAAGCGGCTTTGGGGGCATCCAACCTATTGATCAGGATTTCAGCTGCCAGACCTCTATTGGGCAATGAAGAATCTTTTAAGGCCGCCATTAAATTGTTTCTTTGTGGGCCAATATTGCCCCCAAAAGCATCGATGGCATTTAAGGCCCAAAATCGTACCGATGCGTCTTTGCTGTGGATATATTCATCCAGGACCTCCAAGCGGGTTATAGTGCCTACCAGGTCAGCTGCCTCCAATACTTTGGCGAGAGGGTACCGGGCCGTGTCACGGACCATAGCATAGACCGAACTATTTTTGGCCTGGACCATCATTTGTCCCTCTGCCATAAAACCGGAATCCCGGGTTTGGATAATATGGTTTTTCAAGGTTAGGGAAAGTGTCCTTTTGATTTCCTGATGTCGGGGACTATCGGCTAGGTTGTTTAGTTCGGAAGGGTCTTGTTGCAAGTCATATAACTCTTCTGGCAATTTCTGGCGGAACATTTTTAGGGATTCCTCTGAGAGTTCGCCGGCTTCCTTCGCCCTAAAGAGTTCATCATAAGAGGTTTTGCCCTTATTGAAAATGAGGGCATTTTGAATATAGGGCCTATGGGGCAGGTAATTCCGGATATAGAGATACCTTCCGTCAAAGATGGATCGGCTTACGTCAAAAACATCATCTGCCCTATCCCTGTACCCAAACACGGACGCCTTTTCCATGGTGTTGTTCCCTAAAAAGGTTTTTCCTTCCATCATTTCTGGAATTTCGGCACCAACAAGGTTAAGCACGGTGGGGGCAAAATCCACAAAACCCACCTTGTTTTCCACCTTTCCGGGTTTTAGGTTGGGGGCCAAATGTTTGTATTTTTCAGGGACATGAAGTACAAAGGGCACCTGTAACCCTGTGTGGTATAGCCATCTCTTATAACGGGGCAGTCCAAAACCATGGTCGGAAAACAAGAAGATAATGGTGTTATTGTAAAGGCCATCTTCTTTTAACTGCGAAAGCAACGTTCCCACCTTTTGATCAAAAACGGTAATCAGGTCGTATTGATGGGCCAGAATCTTTCGGAACTGCTCGGTATCCGGAAAATAGGGAGGGACCACCATGTTTTCGGGATTGTGTTTGCTTGGCAGGGATTGGGTATCCCCAGGGTCAAATCTATTGGCATGTCCTTCATGGGTAATGGTAAAATTAAAGACACTAAAAAAGGGCTGTCCCTGTTTTCTATTCCGCCAGTGCGCTTCCCGGCCTAAATCGTCCCATTTGCCATCCGCACTAAAGTTGTAGTCGGTTTTGGAATTATTGGAGGTGAAATAACCTTTTGAGGCCATGTGCTGAGGCAGGATTTTTAGATTTCCGGGGATGGGAATATCCGATCTTAGGTTTTGGGTGCCCGTGGAGGTGGCGTACATTCCTGTAATCAAAGTGGCCCTGGCCGGAGCGCAGATGGGGGCATTGGAAAAAGCATTGATGAATACATGTCCCTGTTTGGCCAAGGCATCGATATTCGGGGTAGTGGCCACCAAGTCATCATAACAGCCCCAAGCCGGACTTATATCCTCCGTGGAAATCCAGAGAATATTGGGAGTGGTAAGGGCGGCTTTGTCTTCTTTTGCACAGGACAGAAGGAATACGGGAAGAACAACGAAAAGGGATAGCAATCGCATGGTTTTAGTTTTTCTCCATATTGTTCAATTGAATGTTCAATGCCTTGGTGGATAGTTGTACCTCGATCAATGAAAGCAACAGGGAAGCCATAAGGAACACCAGACTTATCCCAAAAATAACGTTGGCCCATACGTTCATTTCCACGTAGATCAGGAACATGGTCACCGCCGAGAGCAAAAAACTGATTATGGCGGTCGCCTGCATATTTTTGATGATTCCCAGGCGTTTTCGCAAGGAATGGATTTGTTTTTCCAAGGGCCATGAGGAGGTTTCCTCAAATTGTTTGTGCAATTGCCGTATTAGGGCGGCGATGGCCAAATACCGGGCATTATAGGCCAACATGGTCAATGAGATGGCGGGAAAAAGTAGGGCCGGGATACTTAGGGTAAGTTCCATCGTTCTGTTACTTGTTGAATGTCCTGGAACTGGACTTTTCTTTTGTTGGGAAATCATCGGGGATTTTCTGTGTTACGGCTCCTCTGGCCGCCCATTCCGTTCCTCGAAGCATACTTGTTATAAAACCTACGCACTCCACGGAATAATCCGCATGGCCCATAATATTATGAAAAATACGTCCCTTGCCGTACGTAAGGGACATCAAGGCCGGTTCGTGGCGTCCAGAGCCTTTCATTTTGGGGTCGGCATAGGTGGTGGCCAAAATTTCCATGTTCTGGGCCGGCCCCCTAAGGCGTTCGTAAAGCTCGTCCTTGGTGTGTAGCCAGTGGGTGGGCATGCCTTTAGTAATAGGGTGGTCAGGATTCCGGAGTTGTATAACGTATTCGTGCTGGGGGCCATGGGCCCCACCATTTCCAGGGGAATTGTCCCGGACCAGTTGTCCGGCATCGTCATAATACACATAAGGGCCATCCTTTTCCGTACGGTCGCCCCAACCTCCCAGGCCTATCATTTGGTTATAGGCCTTCCATTTTGGGAAGGAATTGTCGGCAGCATGGAAAACAACTAACCCGCCGCCTTTCTTGATATATTTCTCAAATCTTTTTTTGGTTTTCTCCGGCCATGGCGCGGCGTTCCAACCAAAATTGCTAAGGACCACATCGTATTTTGAAAAACGAGGGCGAAAATCGGGATCAGGTTTGGGTTTTTCAAGGATCTTGATAGCTGCAAGTCGCTTTAAGGCGTAGTCCTTCAAAAACGCTTCTCCTTTCCAGGTAAAGGCCGAGCGTTCCACATCTACGGAAAACAAACCGCTTTCTTCCAAATATTGTTTTAGCATGAAGGTCGTTTTGGGCCATTGGTCGTGGTTGTTCTGACCATCAACGATAAGCACTTTTATTTTGTCTTTTGCTGCTTTGGATTGGCAAAAACCACTTTCACTCGCCAAAACAAAAAGAAATGCCCAAAACATTGTTTTCAGCAATTTTGCGTTTCTCATTTTCATTAGGTTTTAGAGGCTGTTTTTGAAATATGTGATTGCAATTTCTTATTGGTACACTTTTGATGCATAACAAGGCACGACATAGCGTAAGCTATGGGCGATACGAAGCATTGGATGGACATAGCAGGGCTATGGCCGAAAATTTTAACAAAGTTAGGCGCAAAAAGGGGCATAAAAAAACAATTGACATGTTTCAAAACAGTCTCTTAGTTTTCGGATAGCTTCTTTATTTCTAATTCTGTATTCACGTATTGTCCATTTCCTTCCAGTTCCACTGTATACCTTCCCTGGGGGAGGTAGGTCTTTCCATTCTCGGCAACGGGCAACTCCTTTTTGTTCTTTTTAAGATAGGCCGTTTTTCCGGATTTGGAGAAGGTGACATCAAAAGACAGCACATTTAGGCCTTGATGGGCTTTTATATCCACACTGTTTACGGGAATGCCCTTTTTTGTTTTGATAGTGGCGGATATTACGGTTGAGGCCGAGCTGTAAAATACGAGATCTAATCCCGGGGTAGGAGGGCTGGACCAAAAACCGCCACTTTTACCCCAATTTGGGGAATGTATAATGGGGTCTGGTGCAAACACGTACAATTGCCTTGACAGAACCTCCTTAGTTAATTGTTGCAAAAAGGAGATGTCTGCCCTGTAAATACTACGCCCATGAGTCCCCACCACTAAATGTTTGGCCTGTGGCTGTATCACTAGGTCGTGTACCGCCACATTGGGTATTCCGCTTTGGAAAACCTGCCAGGATCGGCCCCTATCCAAGGAGGCGTATAGGCCATTATCGGTCCCGGCGAACAGAAGGTTTTCGTTTTCAGTATCTTCCAATATAACATTCACTGGCGAAATAGGAAGGGTGTGCCCAATGCTTTTCCAAGTTTGGCCATAATCCTCGCTTATAAAGATATAAGGCCTAAAATCGTCCCAGCGGTATCCATTAAGACTTAGGTATACTCGTTCTTTTTTATGTTTGGAAGCAGAGATTCGGCTTACCCAAAGGTCTAGATCCGGGCCTGATAGGTCTATATTGCCCTGTATTGCCGTCCAGCTTCCGCCTGCATCTTTGGAGACATGGATGCGACCGTCATCGCTACCTGTATAGAGTAGTCCGAACTGAAAAGGAGATTCCGAAATGGCGGTGAGGGTACCATAGGCTACATTCCCCTTTTTGCTCCCTTGGGTGAGGTCTCCGGAAATGGCCTCCCAAGAGTCTCCCCGGTCTAGGGAACGATGAAGTCTATTGCTCCCCATATATAGGATATCCTGATTGTGCGAAGACAGTAAAATAGGGGTCTGCCAGTTGAAACGCAGTGGGGCCTGCCCTAGGTCGTGCTTGGGCTGTATAGGGGTTCTTCCGCCGTTTTCCAGATTCAACCTGTAGTAATTGCCAAACTGAAATCCGGTATAGATGATATCGGAATTGCGCTTATCGATCTGTACTTGCATTCCATCGCCACCCATGATCATTTCCCAGGCATAGCGGCCCGTTTGATGCCAACCACTGTTTTCTTCGGCATTATGTGGCCCCTTCCAAACGCCATTGTCCTGAAGACCGCCGTAAACGTTGTAGGGGTCGTCATGGTCCACGTTAATGGCATAGAACTGGCCCACGACCGGCGAATTGTTTTTGATCCAACTCTTCCCGTCATCATAGGAAATGTTTATGCCACCGTCATTTCCGTTAATCAGGTGCCCTGGCCTTCTGGGGTTTACCCAAAGGGCATGATGGTCTGCATGTACGTTGTCCCCGCTAATAGAGGTAAAGGTTCGTCCGCCGTCCTCCGAGCTAAGTAGGGGTACCCCGCCCAGATAAATCTTGTCCTTTTGGGAAGGGTCTACTCGAATCAATCCGAAATAGTAGCCGTAGCTGTAAAAGAGGTCGTCTATATAATCTTGGTTTTGTTTGGTCCAAGTGACTCCGCCATCCGTGCTCAGATAGACCTCGGCCCCTATGACTGGGGTGTCAAACAACTGCGAATTCGCATTCTCCAGATATTTAGCCAGGTCCACGGGTTGTATTTTGGCACTGCGCACCATTTGCTTTACGTTTTCGGCTCGGTACTTCTCCTGGAAGCCGCTGGTCTTTAAAAAACCGTTCAGTGTCTTAGTGTCCAAGGCAAGGAATTCCGAGACGGACATCGCTTGAAAATCATCCTTTGTGAGGCCCTCTGTTTCCTTTTCCTCTATTTTGGATTTCTGCCTACGTTCCTGATTGTCGAGCACGGCATAAATGGTATTCTCGTCGAACACCGCCAAACCAATGCGCCCTACGCCATTCCCGGTGGGAAAGCCGCTACCCGGGACGGTAATTTTTTTCCAGGAGGAACCGCCATCGGTGGTTTTATAAATGGCGGAACCGGGGCCGTTTCCGGTGAAGTCCCATGCTCTGCGATTTTTTTGCCATGCTGCCGCATATTGAACACTAAAATTATCCGGGGCACCGGCCACATCGATGATACCCGTTTCGTCATCGATGTATAATGTCTTTTTCCAGGTCTTACCGCCATTTGTGGTTTTGTAGACCCCTCGTTCCGCATTGGGGGAATAAAGGTGGCCTGTAGCCCCAACGACTAGTTCATCCGGATTTTTGGGGTTAATGAGGATGCTTCCAATATGATGTGAATCCGTTAACCCCATATGTTGCCAAGTCTTACCCCGATCGCTTGACTTTAGGATACCTATGCCCGCGTAAGAGGATCTGGAAGCATTGTTTTCACCCGTTCCCAGCCAAAGGGTCCCGGAGTTCCAATCGATCGCAATATCCCCCACATTTTGGGTGCCCGAAGTATCCAATACAGGTGTAAAGGTGGTGCCGTTGTTATTAGTATACCAAAGCCCGCCTGAGGCATAGCCCACATAAAACTCGATAGGGTTTTCAGGATTCACATCCAGATCTACAACGCGCCCGCTCATCACAGAGGGGCCGATGTTCTGAAAGCGGATATTTTTGACCAATGATTCTTGGGCCATCCGCTCTTTTTCATCCAGAGCGGAGATAAGGTCTTTTGGTGTGGTGGGCAATGGCTGGGCAAGTGCTAATAGGTGATAGAAAAATATCGGTATCAAAATCAAGAATGCGCGCATGCCACATCGTTTTAGAATAATATGGGAAAGTTATGGAAACTTGTCCATAAAAGTATTTTCCTTGAAAATTATCGACAAGTTTCTAAACATGGGCAATCCTAAGTAGAAATCAGGGAGTAGGCAAAAAAACCAAGCTTTAATTGTGGAGTTGCCTAATTTTTTGTTAATTTATTGCCGA
>JBCBSN010000067.1:0-18056 GCA_039819225.1 Bacteroidota bacterium
ATCCTAAGACAGATGCCGGAAGAAGACGGAGATCCCATTTATGAACAGATTGAGGGGTTGTTTTATAACCATCCTGCCGAAAAGCTGAACAAGGTAGCCAAGGGTGGAAAATCGGCCAAGGCCAAATGTCCGATTCCGGAGGGCTGGGAGGAATAACGTCTGAAAAATTGTATGAGCAAGAAATATGGATAGGGTGAAAACCATGGGATATAGGCAATACGGTAGGATGATGGCAAGATTTATGCCATTTGTTGGCATGTGCTTATTGTACATTTCATGTGCAGATAATAAAGCTGATACGGAGCAGGACAAAAAGTTTACGGGCACCATCGAGTCATTGATGGAATACCAGGCACCCGAATGGTTTCAAGATGCGAAGTTCGGGATTTACGTGCACTGGGGTGTGTATTCAGTACCTGCACGCGGGGAATGGTATGCCCGATGGATGTACCAACAAGGCATGGGAGCCTATAAGCACCATGTGCAAACCTATGGCCATCCTTCGGAATTCGGATACAAGGATTTCATTCCCATGTGGAAAGCGGAAAACTTCGATCCCGATGCATTGATATCCTTGTTCAAAAAAGCCGGGGCCAAATATTTTACGCCCTGCGCCGTGCATCACGACAATTTCGATTTGTGGGATTCCAAGTACCAACCCTGGAATGCGGTGAACATGGGCCCCAAAAAGGATTTGATGAAGTTGTGGCGTAACGCTACGATTAAACAAGGGCTACGTTTTGGAGTAACTACCCATGTGGCAAGGGCATATTCCTGGATGAACGTGGCCAATCAGTCGGATAGGGAAGGTCCGCTGGCCGGGGTTCCCTATGACGGGGACAATCCGGAATATGATGGACTGTACTTCAAAAAACACGACGATACCTCCTCAAGGGGGCCGGAAACACCTTCAGCCGCATGGAAGGAGGAATGGGCCAAAAGGATGAAGGACTTGATCGATAACTATCATCCGGATCATTTTTATTTTGATGGAGCCATTCCCTTTAATGGGGAGTATGGAAAGACAGGAATGGATGTGGTGGCCCATCTGCTCAATCATTCCATGGAGGTCAATGGGGGTAAACAAGAGGCAGTAATGTGTTACAAGGAGCGTCCCTTTAACGGGATTTTTGTGGATGGGATGCTTACGCTTGATTATGAGCGGGGAAAGTCACCCGAAATCCGGGAAAAACCTTGGCAAACTGACGATACCATTGGCCCATGGGGATACCGGGAAGGTGCAAAATATAAGTCGGTCAATGCAGTAGTGGACAAGCTCCTGGATATCGTGAGTAAAAATGGAAACCTCCTGCTTAATATCCCCATAAAGGCGGACGGGACACTTGATGAAGAATCTATACAATTTTTGGAAGATATGGGGAAATGGATGGACATTCACGGGGAAGGGATATATGGCTCCCGACCTTGGTACCGATTTGGGGAAGGAAAAACAAATGAGATTCCGGAATTAGGGCGCACCTCCATTTTTACGGCCAAGGATATCCGCTACACCACAAAGCGAGATACGCTTTACGCCTTTGTCATGGACTGGCCCGGGGCGAATGAAACGGTTTGGATGAAACAGGTTTCGCACAATAACCATAGTGCAGGCAAGGTAAAATCGGTAACCCTATTGGGGGTTGGAGAGGTGGAATGGAAACAGGATAGGGTAGGACTTTATATCACTACTCCTGATAAGAAACCACATGATTATGCCTATGGCTTTAAAATTGAATTTGAATCGAAATAAATAAGGCTTTATCTCAAGCAAATGGTGAATTGTTCAAGAATGAATATCAAAAAGAACGTACTTCTGCTTGCATTACTTGCTGTTTTTGCCTGCGCCGAAAAGGAATACAGGGACAGGATTTATGAAAAACCTCAAATCGTAAAGGAAGCACCGAGCGACTATCTTTCGCCTGAGGAAAGTCTGGAAACCTTCTATCTCCCCGATGGGTACCGGATAGAATTGGTGGCCAGTGAACCCATGATCCACGAACCCGTGGCCATAGCGTGGGACGGAGATGGCAAAATGTATGTGGCCCAAATGGACACTTATATGCAAGATGTGGACGGTACCGGAACGGACGAACCCATTAGTCAGATCAAATTGTTGGAAGATCTGGACGGCGATGGTAAAATGGACAAGAGTACCGTATTCCTGGACAGTCTAATGCTGCCTCGAATGATTTTGCCGCTGGACGATCGTCTTTTGGTGAATGAGACCTATTCCTATGACATTATAAGCTATCGCGATACGGATGGTGATGGAGTGGCGGATGAAAAGATTCCCATATATGAAAACCCCGAGCGTCGTGGGGGCAACCTGGAACACCAGCAAAGTGGTTTGATTTGGAATATCGACAATTGGATCTATATGACTACCCAATCCTATCGATTGCGTTTGACCACGGGCCAACTTCAAATAGACACCCTTGAAAATTATCCTGGAGGACAATGGGGGTTGACACAGGACGATATGGGGGTCATGTATTTTTCATCGGCGGGAGGTGAAAATCCGGCCTATGGTTTTCAGCAACCCGCCGTATATGGCAATGTTAGGATGGAAGGCCGCTTGTCCAAAGATTTTATGGAACCCTGGCCCATAGTGGGTACCCCCGATGTGCAAGGGGGATGGGAAAGAAGATTAAAACCGGACGGTACCTTGAATCATTTTACCGGGGTGGCCGGACAGGCTATTTTTCAAGGCGATGCCCTACCGCCATCCACCAAAGGCGATCTTTTCATCCCAGAACCCGTAGGCCGGTTGGTACGCCGGGCCAAGGTAAGGAACGAAAACGGGAAGAAGGTGCTCTATAATGCCTATGACCAAGCCGAATTCCTGGCCTCTACCGATTTGAATTTTAGACCGGTACAGGCCCAGACCGGGCCAGATGGTTGTTTGTATATCGTGGACATGTACCGGGGGATTATACAGGAAAGTGCCTGGACCAGGGAAGGCAGTAGGATAAGGCCCCATATCCTGCGTAAAGGCCTGGACAAAAACTTCGGGAAGGGAAGAATCTATCGTATTGTTCACGAACAGCTAGAGCCCCGGAACAAGCCAAATCTATTGGAAAAATCGGCAGAGGAACTGCTGGATTATTTGGGACACCCCAATGGATGGTATCGAAATACGGCCCAGAAGCTGATTATCCTTAAAGGAGATGTTTCCATGGTACCTCAATTGCGCAAAATGGCAACGGACAATGTGCCCTTTTGGTCCGGAATCGTTGGGGAAAAGGATTATGCGTTGGAACGGATCCATGCCCTTTGGACCTTGGAGGGTCTAGGTGCTTTGGACAAGGATTTGATTCTTGAAAAGCTTAAAGACCCTGATCCAAGGGTCAGGACCATGGCGATTCGCTTGTGCGATGCCCATCTCAAAAAAGGGAATGAAGGACTGTTGGCCCATTTAAGTCCATTGCAGCATGATCCGGATGTTAATGTGGTGAACCAATTGGCGGTAAGCCTAAGATACAGTAGAAGTGCTTTGGCCACCCAACTGCTCAACGCCATAGGGCAGCAGTATGGCGATAATGAAGTGTTGGCCCTTTCCGTATCCGAAAGCCTCAAGAAGGACGATTCCAGATTGGCCGCCTTGAAGGACGAAGTGAAAAATAAGCCCAAATGGGAGAAAAACCGAATTCTGAATGGTTATGATAGTTACAAGCAGGTTTGTGTTTCCTGCCATGGAGCGGATTTAAAAGGGGTGCCCTTGGCCAATGATGCCTTAATAGCCCCTTCATTGCTCGGTTCCCCCAGAGTCTTGGGTAACGAGGAAAATTTGATCAAGATTCTCCTTCATGGGCTTAATGGACCTATTGATGGGAAAGAATATGGTATTATGTTGCCCATGGGGGACAATGATAACAATTGGATCGCCAACGTGCTGAGCTATGTCCGTTTTGTGAACGACACCACCACTTTTGGAGGACGAGAGGTAAGGGACGTTCGTGAAGCACATCAGGACAGGGAAACGTATTGGACCATGGAAGAATTGATGGAACCCTAGTGCTATGTCAAGTTTAAAGTGTCGTATAGGTTATAGTGATATTTTGTACCAGGGCAAGGCACGACATAGCGTTAGCTATGGGCGAGTTGCCGCGGTGGCTTGCATAGCCTCCTGTGCCGAGCGCAGCCGAAGCATAGCTACGGAATTATTTTTTAACGATGGCATGGCGCAAAAGACGCATCATATATGCGGCAGTATAAACTTGACATAGCACTAAAGAATTTCCTTTTATGACCATTGCAAAACATATAAAAATAAGTTCTTTTCCGAAGGGGAAACCCAAAGTCGTTCGGGACTTACTTCTGGTTTCGATACTCATTCTAACAGGTATCCTCTCTGGGCAACAAGTCAATGCCCAACCATATAAGGCACTCATCATTACAGGTCAGAACAATCACTATTGGCCAGGGAGTTCGGTGGCCATTGAAAACATGTTGAACAACAGCGGAATGTTCAAGGCCACTCGGATAGTTACCCCGGCCAAGGGGGAGGATATGTCTGGATTTGGACCGGATTTCAGCAAATACGATTTGATCTGTTTGGATTACAACGGGGATTCTTGGCCACAAAGTACCCAAAAAGCCTTTGTCCAGTTTGTAAAGAAAGGTGGAGGGTTGGTCGTGTTCCATGCCTCGGACAATTCATGGCCCAACTGGAAAGCCTATAACCGAATGATCGGGGTCGGGGGCTGGGGAAAGCGCACCGAGAAACATGGCCCTATCGTGTATTGGGAAGATGGAAAGATCAAAAAGGATAAATCCCCTGGAAAAGGGGGGCGTCATGGCAAACAGGACGAGTATCTGGTACATACCCGAATGCCCGAACATCCCATAATGCAAGGTTTACCTGAAAGCTGGCTGCACGTAAAGGATGAGTTGTACCACAGTTTACGGGGGCCAGCGAAAAGAATGAAGGTGTTGGCTACGGCCTCCCAACCTAAGGATAGAGGGGGATCTGGGCGTCAGGAACCGGTTCTTATGGGCATAAAGTTCGGCAAAGGAAGAATTTTTCATTCCGTGCTCGGGCATGTAGGTAAAGCACATAATAATACTATCTTATGTGGCGGTTTTATGACTACCTATTTACGCGGTGCGGAGTGGGTGGTCACCGGAGCGGTTACCCAAAAGGGAAGTAGCGATTTTCCGGATGTAGAAAATACCAAAATATGGATGGATATTAAAGTACCGGAGTGATATGCCCGCATCAATTGGGAATAGCGCAATCCCCGAACTAATTGTTAAACCAACGTGAATAATGGATAAGCATTTGAAGGTCGAAAACCTTCTTTCCCAACCCGCCTTTGGCGGACCGGGGAACATAAAAATTCGATTTTTCGGCTTATCCATTATTTAAGTTAAACCAAGTCATACAAAATAGATGGATCACAAACGAATAGGAACACTCGTACTATTGTTGTATTGCTCGATTACTTCTTGTGATCACCAAAAAAGCGAGCATACAGTCAGTAAAATCGCCGTAGAAAAGGTACTGCCCTTTACCGAAATGGATTTGGAGGATATGTCCCCATTTAAGCCCGTTGCGGATAACTGGCAGATTGTGGGCGATGTGTATGTGGACCAAACGAAGAAACGAACCTTTGTTCAATCGCCGGGTACAGGGATATTGCTGAATACCCCGGAGAAGGGCATTAAGGAAAACCTGTTCACCACGTTTGAGCATGGCGATATAGAATTGGAATTTGATGTAATGATGCCGGTTCACTCCAATTCGGGTGTGTATTTTCAAGGACGCTATGAAATCCAACTTTTGGATAGTTGGGGCAAGTTGGAAGCACAACATTCCGACATTGGGGGCATATATCAGCGTTGGGATAAAACCAGGGAAAAAGGCAAAAAGGGTTTCGACGGTCATCCTCCCCGAATGAACGCGGCCAAGGCACCTGGTCTATGGCAGCATTTTAGGATTATTTTTCACGCTCCGCGATTTGATGAAGCGGGGAACAAAATTCAAAATGCTTCGTTTGAAGAAGTTTGGCTCAATGGTATATTGCTTCATGAGGATCAGGAACTGAGTGGTCCAACCCGTGCGGGTGCATTTGAGGATGAGAAGCCCCTGGGACCACTAATGATTCAAGGAGACCATGCGGCCGTAGCACTTAGGAATATTAAGTATAAGTTGTTCAGTGGTGAAAAGGTATCCTTGTCCAATATAATGATGCAGGAATATGAAAATGAATCCCAAGCCATACCCGCCTATGAGCAATTAAAGTTGATCAGGGAAATCCCTGCTGATTCCATGTCGGCGCTTATGGCTTCCGGTCAAAATCCACGGAGAATTCTTGATTTCAATGGAACCTTGAACGTTCCCGTGACGGGGGAGTATCTCTTTGAAATGAGAGTGTCCGGTGCCGGCGGGACATTTAACATAGATGGTCAATCTATCATCGATTTGGACGGCGATTTTAACTATGACGATGTCCGGTATAAAAAATTGGATCTTGAAAAAGGACAACATCCCTTTTCCCTTGTTTACAATAAACATCGTCCCTACCGCATAGGTTTTCAGCTTTTTGTGGAAGGGCCGGGTATCCAAAAACAAGCATTACATGCGCCCCGATCCTATGTCCCTAGCTTGGGAAATCTTGAAAGAGTCCGATTGAATGCGGACAGTGAACCGGTGATGCAAAGAAGTTTTATAATGCATGATAACGAGAAAAGAACACATTGCATTTCCGTAGGTACACCCAAGAAGATCCATTATTCGTTTGATCTTGCCTTTGGTTCCTTGCTACAGGCTTGGGGCGGGGATTTTTTGGAAGTGTCCAAAATGTGGGTGGCCCGGGGTGCTCAGCAGCTTGGGGAACCTTTGGGGGTTCCCATCGCCAGACATGGCAACCCAGACTTTGCCTTTTTGGAAAGTGAAAAATCCGTATGGCCCGATAGTATTCCACTGGATACAAAATATAGGCAATTGGGATATAACATGGACTCCAACGGCGCGCCCACATTTATGACCCAACTTAACGATGCCTTGGTAAAGAACAAGTTGATGCCATCGGATACCTTGAGAAGCCTTCATAGAAGCATTGACATAGCATCTGGAGAGGACATCTGGCACAAGTTGGCGGAAGGAAGCAGTATTGAAGCACTTCCCAACGAGTCCTATGCCATTGATGATAAAGACTATTTTTTGGATTTTTCTGGAAATGAAGGATATAAACCTGTAGTAAGAAAGTCGGGCCATGGGCAAGAACTACTTGTCAAAATCCCTAAAGGAAATCAAAAAATAATGTATAAAATCACCTGGTAGTCCAAAAAAATGGAAATGAACAATATATACAAGAGTATAGTCCGGCTTGGCCTTCTTTTCGCCCTGGTGATTATGGCAGAGGTCACCTTTGCCCAGTCCGGTAGCATTCAGGAGAGGGAATCCAAATATTATAAAATCGTAGATGTTCCCATTCCCGAAGATATTGTATTGGAAGTTGGGGGCTTAGCGTTGACGGACGATGACAAATTGGGCGTATCTACCCGTAGAGGTGAGGTATGGTTGATCGATAAGCCCTACGGAACTGCACCGGTTTATAACAGATATGCACATGGGCTTCACGAGGCCTTAGGCCTGGCGTATAGGGACAAAGGTTTTTATTTGGCGCAACGCGGGGAATTGACACGGCTTGAAGATAGTAATGGTGATGGCAAGGCGGATATGTACAAAACAGTGTATGCATGGCCCTTATCCGGGAATTATCATGATTACTCCTACGGTCCCAAGTTTACCAAAAACGGGGATATGATCGTAACCTTGAACTTGGGCTGGACAGGATACGGAAATAGTTTGGTGAAATGGCGAGGCTGGATGTTACGGATTACCCCAGAGGGCGAAATGACTCCGTTGGCAACAGGGCTAAGGTCTCCCGCGGGCCTTGGTGTTAATGGGGAAGACGCCATATTCTACACGGAAAATCAAGGCGACTGGGTCGGCTCCGGCCGTATGACCCATTTGGAACTAGGGGATTTTGCCGGAAGCCCGGAAGGATTAAAGTGGACGGATGATCCACGATCCCCATTAAAACTAAAAATGGAGGACATAAAGGATAGCTCCGGATTGAGCCTATATGAATATGCAAAAAAGTTTCCCAACATGAAGGCGCCGGCCATTTGGTTCCCGCATACCATATTGGGCATTTCAACCTCGGATATCCTTATTGACGATACTGGTGGTAAATTTGGTCCCTTTGAAGGGCAAATGCTCGTTGGGGATCAAGGCCATAGCAAAATAATGCGCGTGGCCCTTGAAAAAGTAAACGGAGTTTATCAGGGAGCGGCCTTTCCCTTTGTCGAAGGATTTTCTTCCGGTATTCTACGAATGATATGGGGAAGCGATCATAGTATGTTCGTTGGTATGACCAGTAGGGGGTGGGCCTCAACGGGCAAGGAACCTTATGGTCTTCAGCGACTGGTTTGGACCGGAAAAACGCCCTTTGAGATTAAGACGGTCAAGGCCTTGGACGATGGCTTTGAACTGGAATTCACAAAGCCGGTGGACAGGCAAAGTGCGGAGGATATTTCGTCATACCGGTTCGCCACTTTTACCTATAAATACCACAAGGCCTATGGAAGCCCCATAGTGGATGAAGGAGACATGAAGGTCCATTCGGCAAAGCTATCCGAGGATGGCAAAAAAGTGAAGCTTATGCTCCACGGGATGCGGTTGGGATATATCCACCAATTCAAGGCGGGCGGCGTACGATCGGTAAAAGGCGAGTCCTTACTCCACGATACGGGCTTTTACACCTTGAACGAAGTTCCTGGGGGTCTGCTAAGGTCGCCCCAAATACCCAAGATGCCCACTTCTACCAAGGAGGTGGTACAGGCAAAACGAACCAATACAATGCCCGCAACATGGATGGATGGGCCCGATGAAAAACGGGTGGTGGGTACCATACCTGGACTCAAATTCGATAAGGAAGAAATCGAGGTGTCGCGCCAAAGCAAAGTGCAACTAACCTTTAGGAACAATGATGACATGCTCCATAATCTGGTTATTGTAAATACAGGACAGGAACCGTCAAAAAATGCAGATATAGTCGCCGAGGAGGCTTTGGCCTTAGGTTTGGATGGGGAGAAATTGAATTATGTGCCCGATTCCGATTTGGTGTTGTACCACACGGGGATTTTACAGCCGGGAACCCAAGAAGACATTTTCTTTCAAGCTCCAAAAAGAAGGGGAACGTATTGGATCATTTGTAGTTTCCCAGGTCATGGAAGTATTATGCGAATGAAATTGATTGTAAACTAGAATAGGTCCGTATCACGGCGATTAAAATGGCCCTTATAAAGCTACAATGGTCTTGGGAATTAAAATGAAGAGAGAACGCTTAAAAAAATTGAGTACCCTCCTAACACTCGTCTTTATAGTAGGGCATATGGGTGTCCACGCTCAAAAAAAATATAGCCCGGATATTGCGTCCCTGGCCCAATACGAAACCCCAGAATGGTTTAAAGATGCCAAGTTTGGCATATTTATCCATTGGGGGGCATATTCGGTACAGGCTACCCATGGGGAGTGGTACCCACGTGCCATGTATCGGGAGAATACCAGGGAATACAAACATCATGTTGCCACCTATGGTCATCCCTCGGTGTTTGGGTACAAGGATTTTATCCCTATGTTGACCGGAAAAAACTGGAACCCCGATAGCTGGGCCAAACTCTTTGCCGATTCGGGAGCAAAGTATGTGGTTCCCGTAGCCGAACACCATGACGGTTTTCCTATGTACGATTGCTCTTTTTCCAGGTTTAACGCCTTTGAAATGGGGCCGGAAAGGGATGTGGTAGGGGAGCTATTGGAATCCTGCCGGAAGTTGGGGTTAAAAGCGGGGGTTTCCTCCCATCGCGCTTTTCATTGGGAATTTTATCGCCCAAAGGAGGGTTGGGAAAACAGCATTCCGGCCTATCAGGATTTGTACTGGAAAAAAAGAACGACACGATGGCCCGATGAAGACTTTATCAGCGATTGGTATCTGCGTACCCTGGAACTGGCCGTAAAATACAAACCTGATATTTTTTGGTTCGATTTTTTCTTAGATCAACCGGAAATGCACGATGCGCGCTACCTGTTCGCAGCGGATTATTACAATTTGGCCGATAGCTGGAACAAAGAAGTGGTGCTTCAGTATAAGTATGATACCTATGACCCTTCTATTGGGGTTTTGGACATTGAACGGGGCAAATTAAGAGGTATTCAAAAAAAACCATGGCAAACGGATACTTCAGTCAGTTTTAGGGGTTGGGGGTATAAAAAAGTAGTGGAGTACAAAACTCCACAGCTGCTCATTCACGACCTAGTCGATATTGTGAGCAAAAATGGAAACCTTCTGCTTAATGTGGGCCCAAGGCCGGACGGGATAATTCCAAAGGAACAAGCCGATTTGCTGCTGGCTATAGGCCAATGGTTACAAATAAACGGAGCGGCCATTTACGGTACCCGGCCATGGACAAGCTTTGGTGAGGGGCCTACGAAAACCGAGGAGGGCGCACATCAGGAACGGAAAAACAAGGAGGCCACGGCAAAAGATTATCGATTTACCCGTAACGGAAATACCTTGTATGCCACCTGTTTGGGGTGGCCAGAGAACGATTTCCAAGTGGAGTCCCTTGGGTCTAATTCAACCAAAAAACAGGGTTTAAACATTAAGGAGATTTCAATTTTAGGCTCGGATGAAACCTTAAAATGGTCACAACGTTCCAATGCCCTTTCCGTTTCAAAACCTTCCATAAAGCCCTGTGAGCATGCTTATGTCCTAAAAATTGAAGTGGATGGTTTGGAAAAACAGATGACAGGACATTACAGGAACCAACCCGAAGAACCTACCACAGTGTATTGTTTCCCGGGCAATAGTCTTAGGGACAAGGAAGGGTATACCGTGCGGGACGGAAACCTGAACAATTGGGAGAAGGACATCGTAATCCGGTGGAATTTGGAGATTAAAGAACCCGGTACCTACCAAATTGTGGCAAAGCAGAAAAACATTGAACTGGAAAGGTATATCCTTAATGTAAATAATAAGGAATTTAGAAACAAAGATCGTAGCAAAGAGAACAAACCCCAGGAAATTGTTTTGGGGAAAGTTGCGTTTAAAAGGGCTGGGATATATCCTGTGACCCTAAAAGCGGATTCCGATAGTGATTGGAAAAAGAAGCTTTCACTTAAATACGTAAAATTTACAAAGGCGAACTTAAGTGAAAACCTAAACATTGAAGTCAATGGCAAATAAATACACCTTGATAAGGCAAATACCCTTAAAATAACGATGAAGTGATTTAAACTTTTTGGGTTGAAGCGAAAATTGATGGTTTTGTGTCCAGATGAAGGCCCGCCTGAACGGAACGCCCGCCTGACCTTTATTCGGGCAGGGGCAGGCTTTTTAGAGCTGCATAGCAGGGCTACGGAGGGAAAAAAAGACAAAATATGGGTGCAAAACAACAATTTTTTAGCCAATACAGAAAAGTTTAAATCACTTCAAAAAAAACCGATACCGTGTTAAAAACAAAGTCACTTTTAATCCTATTTTGTCTGGCGCTTGCCGGGACTTCCTTTGCCCAGAAAAAGAAAAGGCCCAATATTCTTTTTATCATGTCCGATGATCATACTTCCCAAGCATTTGGCGTGTATGGGAGTCGTTTGGCCAAATTAAATCCGACCCCTACCATTGACCGATTGGCCCATGAAGGGATGTTGTTTGAAAATGCCTTTTGTACAAATTCCATTTGCACCCCTTCGAGAGCTACGATCATGACCGGTCAGTACAGTCAAACGAACGGTGTTCAGGATCTTAATGGACGTTTGGCCCCGGAGAACCAATATCTGGCCCGTGAAATGAAAAAGTTGGGGTATGAGACGGCCATGGTAGGGAAATGGCACCTGAAGGAGGAACCTGCTTCCTTTGATTACTTCAACGTACTTTATGGCCAGGGCAGTTATTTTGATCCAATACTTTTTGAAAAAGGGGAAACGGAAATGATCGATATCAACCGTGGTAAAAAGGTGGATATGAGACCAGGTCGCCAATACAAAGGACATTCCAGCGATGTGATTACCGATGCCAGCTTAAAATGGTTAAAGGAAAGGGACGGTTCCCAACCCTTTTTCCTGATGCACCATTTTAAGGCACCGCACGATATGTTCCAATTTGCCCCACGCTATGCGGACTATTTGGAAAATACGGAAATACCGGAGCCTGCAAGTCTGTATAACAATCGAAACAATGGTTCCGTGGGTACTAAGGGTACCAAGGACGTAATGGTACCCCATATTGGTTCATCGGTCTCCAAACGCAATCAAAATAGAAACATGGGTCAGCACATGAAAATCGATCCCAACTTGCCCGATGATGAGTATACCCATGAGGCGTATCAGGAATATTTGAAAAGGTATTTGCGCTGTGTAAAAGGGGTCGATGATAATGTAAAGCGAATTTTTGACTTTTTGGAAGAAAATGACATGATGGACAATACCATCATTGTATACACGGGCGATCAAGGCTTTATGTTGGGGGAGCATGATTATATCGATAAGCGCTGGATGTACGAGGAATCCATGCGGATGCCTTTTCTGGTCCGTTACCCAAAAACGATAGAAGCGGGGACCAGAACGAATGCTTTAATCAACAATACAGATTTTGCGCCTACCCTTATTGAGTTGGCCGGTGGTAAAAAACCAAAGTATATGCAGGGGAACAGTTTCAAGGAAATCCTTGAAACAGGGAAGGAGCCAAAAAATTGGAGGGATGCCACCTACTATCGATATTGGATGCACATGGCACATGCCCATGCAAACCCGGCCCATTTTGGGGTGCGTACCAAGGATTACAAGCTTATTTTCTATTATGGCAGCGATTACATCAAACGCAAGGAAGATGGGAATTGGCCAAACGATAGAACAGCACCGTTTTCCACAAGAAGGCCCTTTGAATACTTTACGCCACCGGCCTGGGAATTGTACGACCTAAAGAACGATCCCTTTGAGATGAACAATCTTTTTGGGGAACCGGGCTACGAAGGAATTACTGAAGACCTTAAGGCCAAGTTGTTACAACTACGGGAAGAATTGAATGAAACCGATGAGGACTATCCTTTTATTCAAGAAATCATCGATAAGCATTGGAATCTAAAGCAAAATAGGGATGCCCCAATCGACACCTTAAAAATGTACAATGAGCAACGTGTTTGGAATGCCTTGTATCCGCGTCACCACAGAACAAAAACCTGGCGGTTTGTGGATCGTCATCCGGAAACACCCAATGTACTTATTGTGGGTAACTCCATCTCCATCGGTTACACGGAATATGTAAAGTCCGAGGTGAATTGGGCCGATGTTTGCCGTGTTCCCGAAAACTGTGCCGAAACCAGCAATTTCCTAAAAAAACATAGAAAGTTTTTAGGGGATGGGGATTGGGATGTAATCCATTTTAACTTTGGTCTACATGACCTAAAAAGGTTGATGCCAGAGGGGAAATTGGACAAGACCCGGAAGGCCGAACGTCTGGTTCCCGTTGAACAATACAAAGAAAACCTGGAAAAAATCATTCAGATTTTAAAAGGAACGGGGGCACGCTTGGTGTTTGCAACCACAACTATAGTCCCACCCGAAGCTCCGGGACGTATCAAAGGTGATGAGGTCATCTATAACAAAGCCGCCATTGAGGTTCTACAGTACCATCCGGATATTGTAATAGATGATCAATATACCACTATGCTCAACTTCCCCGAAGGGAGAAAGGAGACAAAGGATGTCCATCATTACGCCTGGGGTTCGGCAAAATTGGGAATTGAGGCAGGTAAGATTATCAAGGATATCCTAAAAGAAGAGGGGAAGTGGCACAGACCACCCAGAAAATAAGAGGGAAGAATGATTCATTTCAAGGTAAGACAAGTATTTCAAGGGGTTGGGAGTCTATGCATTATAGGCCTACTACTAAGCTCATGCATCCCAAAAGATAACGGGAAACACGTGTTTATTCTATCCGGTCAATCCAATATGGCGGGCTTGGATATCGACCAGACTTTTATTCCAACCGTAGAGGAGGCGTTTGGCCGTGAAAATGTAATTACGGTAAAGCATGCTGTCGGGGGTTCCCCAATTCGGCGATGGTACCGGGATTGGAAGCCTTTGGAGGGCGACGAACCCAAAGCGGAGCCCGATTTTTATGAAGTGCTTATGGGCAGAGTTAATGAAGCCCTGGATAGTGTTCAGATACAAACGGTTACATTCATTTGGATGCAGGGTGAACGGGATGCCCGAGAGAAATTGGGGGAGGTCTATGAAAAAAGCCTTAAGGGACTATACGAACAACTAAAAAATGATCTGGAACTGGTCGAGATGAATTTTGTCATAGGAAGGTTAAGCGATTTTGACATGGAGAATGTGAAATACCCGCATTGGACCCTGGTTCGGGACATTCAGGTGAAAGTGGCCGAATCGGAACCATATTTCAGTTGGATCAATACAGACGACCTGAATGATGGATTTAACAAAAAAGGCAAAGCGATACAAAATGATTTGCACATGTCCGTGGAAGGGTACCGAACCATGGGTCGGCGATTTGCCAAGGAAGCCATTGGATTGATCAATGCGAATAGATAATTGCAAGAAGAGTATATAAAATAGGATGACTATGATGATGAAACAAGGAATTAAGATACGGATTCTAACCATGGTGTTGGGTTTTGTTTCCACAGCGCTTTGGGCAGAAGTACGACTGCCATCTATTTTTACGGATAATATGGTGCTTCAGCAAAATACCAATGCCCGATTTTGGGGCACTTCAGACCCCCAGGAGAAAATCACCATCTATGCCAGTTGGGGAAGTGAATTGAACGTTTCTGCGGATAGAGAGGGAAAATGGTCGGTAGAGGTTCCCACACCTGCAGGGAGCCATACCCCACAGCAACTCATCTTTAAAGGAACCAACACGGTTTATCTTAAAAATGTACTTATCGGTGAGGTCTGGTTGTGCTCCGGTCAGTCCAATATGGGATGGCCCGTTAAACAATCGACCAATTCGTATGAAGAAATAAAAAAGGCAGACTACAGTTCCATACGCTTTTTTCATATCCCTTTGACCATGGCGTGGGAACCTCGAGACGATGTTGATGCCAAATGGGAGATATGTACGCCTGAAAGTGCCGCGAACAAAAGTGCGGTCGCTTATTTTTTTGGAAGGAAATTGCTCCAGGAATTGGATGTTCCCATAGGGTTGATACAATCCGCATGGGGCGGTTCGGATGCTCAAGCCTGGATTGACAAGGAAACCGCTCAAATGGAGGGGCTCCAAAATATTGTGGATTGGTACCATGCCCACGAGCAGGAGTTTAAGGCTTCCAGGTTCAAATGGAACAAGGCCGTGGCGGAATGGAGGGCCAAACAACCGGAAGGAAAACCATTGGACTATAGTACCAGACCCCAAAGGGATAAGATTCCGGGAGACAACCATATGCCGTTTGGGTTGTTCAACGCCATGATTCATCCGATCAAGACCTTTTCCATAAAAGGAGCCATTTGGTACCAAGGGGAATCAAATGTAGGCAGGGCCCATCAGTACCGGACCTTGTTCCCGGCCATGATCAAAAGCTGGCGAAGGGCATGGGATCAAGGTGACTTTCCCTTCTTTTTTGTGCAATTGGCCCCATTTCATTATGGCGATTTTAATGGGGTGGCCTCTGCCGAATTGCGGGATGCCCAAGTAAAGACCCTTGATTTGGTAAAGCATACCGGAATGGTGGTAACCACGGATATTGGGAATGTGCAGGACATTCACCCCAGAAAGAAAAGAGAGGTAGGGGACCGTTTGGCCCTATTGGCCCTTCAGGATTACGGGAGACTAGATCAAGGGTATAGTAGTCCGTTCTATAAATCACATCGGATAAACGGCAATAGCCTGATCATCGATTTTGAGCATGCCCAAGGGCTAAAAATAAGTCGAGGGAGTACTATTGAGGGATTGACCATATCGGGAAAGAATAAAAAGTTTGTAACAGCGAAGGGTGAGATTATTGAGGGCAACCGGTTAAAGGTTTGGTCCGATGCCATAAAAAGACCCGTAGCTGTGCGTTTTGGCTGGTCCAATGCGCCCTTTGTCAATCTTTTTAACGAAGCTAACCTTCCGCTATCGCCTTTTAAGACCGATGATTGGAAGGATACAACGGAAGGGAAGAATTTTAGGGAATACTAAGGATGATCAAAGGGAAATCAATACTGTTTTTTTGCCTGGCGTTGTTGGCCTTTTATGGCCACGCAATCCGGAGTGGGCAAAAGCCGAATATCGTTGTAATTTTTTGTGATGACCTGGGGTATGGGGATTTGGGTTGCTATGGTTCTCTCTGGAATCAAACCCCTGAGATTGATAAAATGGCCATAGAAGGGGTAAAATTCACCGACTTTTATTCGGGTGCTCCGGTCTGTACCCCTTCAAGGGCAGGTTTAATGACGGGGTGCTATTCACGAAGGGTAGATATGGATTTGAGTGCTAAAAACCAATGGGTACTTTTTCCTATTGAGAAGAAGGGGATAAATCCCAGTGAAGAGATTTTGCCCGAAATGCTGAAGCAGTCCCAATATGCCACGGCAATTATTGGGAAATGGCACCTAGGCGATCAACCCGAATTTTTTCCGACACGGCATGGGTTCGATTACTGGTTCGGGATTCCGTATTCAAACGATATGGAACGTGGAAAGAATCCACCCTTGCCCCTAATGCGAAATGAAGCCGTAATTGAACAGTGCGCAACACAAAAGGAATTCGATCAATCCACACTTACCAAACGGTACACGGAAGAGGCCATTAACTGGATGGAAAAGAACAAAGAAAATCCTTTCTTCCTTTACCTTGCCCATACCATGCCGCACAATCCCGTGGCGGCCCGTCCCGAGTTTTACCATAAAACCAACAATCCCCAAGCTGGTTTTGGCGCTAGTGTTGCCGAAATTAGTTGGTCTACCGGGGAAATCTTGGCCTTTTTGAAAAGGAACGACTTGGACAAGAACACCCTGGTGATTTTCACTTCGGATAATGGTGGGGCACCCAGAAGGGGAGCCAGTAACGGAATTTTAAAAGGAGCAAAAGGGAAGGTGGATGAAGGCGGGATACGGGTGCCCTGTATTGCCCGCTGGCCAGGAAAAATCGACGCAGGAACCAAGTGTTATGCTCCGGCTTCGGTAATCGATTTTTACGAGACCTTCTCTAAACTGGCGGGTGTTACCACAGATTCCTCCATAAAACGCGATGGGAAGGATATCTCGGACTATTTATTCAATCCTGAAAGGGAAAGGGAAGACCGACCATTTTACTACTGGCATAATGGCTACCTAAGGGCCATCCGTTATGGGAAGTGGAAAATAAGATTAACGGGTCCTTTTACCAAAGAGACGGAAATAGTGCTATATAATTTACACACGGATCCGGGAGAAACGACCAACAGGGCTTTTGAAAACCCTGAAATTGTAGACAAGTTAATAGCATTGGCAAAGCAAGAAAGAAAAGTGTTGGGCGAAATGGATATTTATGGCAACGAGGTGCGAAAAACAATACGCGTCAGTGATCCGAAACCCCTTTTAAAAAAGAGTTAAAACCGATTAAAGAAGACATCAACGTTTTGGCTTATTGTCGCCAAAACAAATAGATACGAAAAATGAAATTCTTAACAGCATTAAGCATAACCATCAGCCTACTTTTTGTCCATGTTTTAGGGGCACAGGATACTATCCATTTTGACAGGGGACTGGTCATCAAGACCACGGGGAGGGGAGACCGATCCGCGGTGTACTATGACCAGCTATATTACCAGATCGTAAACCAAACTTTCCAATCGCCCAATGAGGGCGATACTATGGATGCCGGAAAATCATTGGGGAAACAACGTTGGGAAACCCTGGCCAAGAATGAAGACGGAATATTCCAAAGTGAAAAAACCCGGGGTGGCTACCTTTTTTTAACCTACAAGTCCCCTGGGAACCCCGTTGACCAAAATTTCCGAATGGCCCGATACTTCGAGAATACGCGTTTCCGCCTTAGGGGACT
>JBCBSN010000068.1:0-17972 GCA_039819225.1 Bacteroidota bacterium
GGAAGCTGCCTTTTCCGCTGCCAGACGTTCTTCGTTTTCCATGGCCAATCGGTCATTTTCCTTTTCCTCTTTTTGGGTGGCCGCCAAAGCTTTTTTATCCTCTTTAACGGTGGCAAGGGAATCCTTGCGCCTTTGTCTGGCCATCGCCTTCTCCTGTGCCGCCAGTTCCTTGGCTTCTTTTTCCAATTGTTTTTGTTGGCGCTTTTGTTCGGCTTCCACTTCTTTCGTGGTTACTTCCGTTTCCTTTTTTTCCTCTTCCGTAATCAGCTCCACCTCTTGATCGATCTTATCCTCAAATAATTGCTGGATTTTACGCCGCTCTTCCGGCCTGCCTAAAAAGTAAGAGGCTACTATCTCAAAAGAGGGATCTTCGGAACTTACCAAGGAGTTTGTTCCAAATTCTACCAAGGCCCCCAGGGAGAACCTTTTAAAGAAGGTGGCCCCGCCCCCTGCGGAAATGCCATAGAAATTGTTGTATCCCAACTGGGCCCAATACTTTGTCCTGCTCAAAAGTAGGTTTGCACCAACCTGATTTTGGAGTTCCGGGATCGTCCTCAAATAAAGGGAAGGCCTTAAAAAGGCGGTAGAATCCACGGCACTCATCACGGGAAGGTCATAGGATACCATGGCCATATATATTTTGTCCGCCGCGGTGGTATTACTCTCGCTATCGGAGAAGTTATAGTCGATCAGGTTCTCGGACGCTAGGCCAAAGGCAAAATTTTCCACGGATAAACGGATTCCAGGGGCCAATTGTAGAATAAAATCATCCGTGGGCCTTAACCCTGGCAAGGGAATATTGGGATCTACAGGAAAACGATCGTCCGCAAGTTCTTGTTGAAATCCAAATACGTTAACACCAAAACCTAGACGAATTAATGAACTTAGCTGTATCTCCTTGGCATAGTTTAAAATGCCCCCAGTGTTGAAAAAAAGTCCGGTATTGTGCTGAAAGAAAGCCCCACTGAGCGCGGACGATTCATTTAACTTGCGGGTATAGTTTAAAAACAAGGAAGTGGGATCCGCATCAAAGATCTGCCATTGCCAGCGTGTCCATAGGGAAACGGACTGTGGATTGTTCCGGTCCAAGGAAAAAACGGGATTAAAAAGACTGGAATTGTATTCCGTAAGATTATGTTGCCTAAAGTCCACCGGGAGGGAAACCTCTTGTGCAATAGACATAAAAATCGCACTGATCCAAAGAAAAAACGCACTTGATTTCAACATACGCAAAAAAACAAAAAACTGTCAGCTTCGCATACTATTTCGGTCTAATTTTAGTTACAATATTGGGAAAGTTTTTAACAAAAGTATTCCCCGCGGATATCGGAATAGGAAGATGAGGATGTCACTATTGCGTTCCGTAGTCCGAGAAATGGACAGTAATGGCAATGTATTGTCCCTATAAAATTTAACAATAGCACAGTAATAATGAAAGCAATTACGTTACTTTTTCCCTTAGCCCTAGCCTTGCTATTTGTGGGATGCAAGGAAGATAAGGCCTCCGATGAAGAGGATTCGTCCTTGGAAGATATAACTACCTTTTATTTTATAAGGCATGCCGAAAAAGATCGCTTAGATCCGGAGAATATTGATCCGGAACTGGACCAAAAAGGATTGGGAAGGGCCATGCACTGGGCCGAAATATTGAACGATGTGGATCTGGACGCCATTTATTCAACGGACTACGAGAGAACCTCAATGACGGCCGCACCCGCAGCGGTAAAACAGGATATCATTGTGCAGTACTACACGCTGGAGGAGATGAATATTGAGCAGTTTAAATCGGACAACCTTAACAATAATGTGTTGGTGGTGGGGCATAGCGATACCACTCCCCAATTTGTGAACCAAATAATCGGGGAGGATAAATATTCCACTATGGACGAATACGATAATGGCAGTCTTTACATTGTTCAAATTGTCAATGGGACTACCTCGGACATGCGTTTGCAGTTTAATTGTAACTGCCCGGACTAACCTTAATGTTGTCTATGGCAATCCTGGATAACAACCTAAGCCCGCCCGTTTCAAAAAGACCATCCATACGCTCCAAGGCCTTACCCTTTTCCAAGGGTTCATAGTTTAAGTAGTCCACAAAACGTATCCCGTTTATATAACGTTCGTTATAGGCTTTCCTAAAGCGAATCCCACCTCCATTTACATGAAAGCTATAGGCTAAGTATTCCGGCTTTAAGGTTTGTGTATGGAACCAGTATACAAAGGTATCATCATGGTCATCGCCCCCGCCCTCCTCATCAAAAGTTACCCTAATCTTGTGATAATGCTGCCCCGCTATAGTAGCGTTGCCCAAATATTCCTTGTTTACCGCCGGGTCGTTAAGACCATAAGGCAAATAGGCAAAATAGTGTACCGAATTTATGGCATTGGCCAATATGTGGGATAATGAATCCGATAGAACCACTAAGCTATCGTTCACAAATCTTTTAAATTTTTTGGTATACCGCATGTCTCTAATGATGCCCGTATCCGTTTCCATGATACGCATTAAAACCTTCTGTTTTCCATTGCGCTCCATGACGTACCTTTGATTCCTAAAGTCAAACGAAATCCTACTCGTCCTATAAAGATCTCCCCCGGAAATGGCAATACTGCTATCCACAATTTCTTGGGCATAAGATGGCCCAATTTTTTTTTCGCTACACCCTAAAAGGAGGCCAAGGCAACCTATAACCAGTATTCGGAGCATTCTCGCGTTTCGTGAAATTGTAGGCAAATATGGGTACAAAATCCCTATGAATTTGTGAAGTACGCCAACTTTAGGGATTCCTTAAGGATTATTGTTGCTATTTTTGCGCCCAATGCAGCCCAACATAAATATTAAGAACAAGCGTGCCCGTTTTGAGTATGACCTCTTGGATACCTATACCGCGGGAATAGTACTGTCCGGAACGGAAATAAAATCCATTCGGCAGAGCAAGGCCTCCATTTCGGAGAGTTTTTGTGAGTTCAATGAACAGGGAGAGCTTTTTGTTATCAATATGCAGATAGACGAATATTCACATGCATCCCATTTTAACCACCGCCCCAAGGCCGAGCGCAAGCTTTTACTGAACAGAGGTGAATTGAAAAAATTGCATAAGGAAGTGAGGACCACCGGCCTTACTATTGTTCCCCTACGCGTGTTCATTAACGATAGGGGGTTTGCCAAAATGACCATAGCCTTGGCGAAAGGAAAAAAACTTTACGATAAACGCAATACCATTAAGGATCGTGACAACAAAAGAGACCTGGATCGGGTAAAAAAGGAATTTAACCGTTGAACAGCATTGCTTAATGATAGGATGTAGAGTAGCCGTTCTCTTTTTCTTTTTGATTTTTGCTATCCATGTAGATGCTCAAATCCAAGGGGTGGTCACGGATGGGAACGGAGAAGCACTTCCCTTTGTAAACATTTATTTTGAGGGTTCCCTAAGTGGTACCACCACCAATGATAACGGTTATTATCAAATCGAGCTTTCAGAAACCGGGAGCCATACCCTAGTCTTTAAATATATCGGATTCAGAACCAAAAAGCAGGTCATGGTAATTGATCGTTTTCCATATACGTTGAACGTGGCATTGGAAGAGGAAAGCGTACAACTAGCCGAAGTACAGGTAAGTGCCAATGATAATCCGGCCAATAGGATTATCCGTAACGCCATTGCCAAACGAAAGGAATACCGAAAAAAACGGGCCTCCTATACGGCCGATTTTTATTCCAAGGGACTTATTAGGATCAAGGACGCCCCAAAAAGAATACTTGGTCAGGATTTAGGCGATATGGGAGGCGGATTAGACTCTACAAGATCTGGTATCATTTATCTCTCCGAGACCATTTCAAAAATAGCTGTGGACAAAAACGATTACAAGGAAAAGATACTCGCCTCCAAGGTAAGTGGGGACGATAACGGGTTTAGTTTTAATAACGCCTCGGATGTGGACTTCTCCTATTATAACAATACCGTTGAATTTGGTAACCAATTGGTCTCACCCATTGCTGACAATGCTTTTTCCTATTACCGATATAGATTAATAGGAACCTTCTATGATGACCAAAACAATCTGATAAACCAAATAGCCGTTACCCCCAAAAGACCAAAGGACCGGGTTTTTACAGGTACTCTTTATATCGTAGAGGACTATTGGGCCATCTATGCCTCTGACTTTAAAGTCACCGGAGAGCAAACCCAGATCGTACCTGTAGATACTTTGGTGTTAAAACAAGATTTTAATTACTCCAAACAATACGACCTTTGGGTAAAGGTGCTTCAAAGTACCGATTTTAGTTACAACATATTTGGGGTAAAAGGAAACGGAAGGTTTACCGCTGCCTATAAAAACTATGACCTGCAGCCTAATTTTGGCAAGAAAGCGTTTACCAATGAGGTACTTTCATTCGCCGAGGCATCCAACAAAAAGGATTCGGTGTTCTGGGGAGCGGAACGACCCGTTCCCCTTACCCAAGAGGAAACGGAGGATTACCGGGAAAAGGACAGCTTACAGATTATACGAAAGTCCCAAAAATATCTGGATTCCGTGGATGTCAAGGGAAATCGTTTTTCCCTTGGCTCTTTGTTTTTTGGCTATACCCGTAAGAACACATTTAAGGAGAAGTCTTTTTCCGTCTCGGCACCCCTTACCAGTATTTTATTCAATACGGTACAGGGATGGTATGGCAGGATCGGTTTGGATTATACCAAACGAAGTAAGGAAAAGGGCACAAGGCTTGCCATAGGCACAAAACTTGAATATGGGGATTCCGACCGCCGTTTTAGGCCCATAGGGGAAATCTCATATCGATTTGACAATTTCTCAAGACCCTTTCTTAGGTTAAGGGGTGGAAACCAGGTGGCCCAATTTAATGGCAATAATCCTATTACCGCATTTGGGAATACTATTACCTCTCTCTTTTTTGAGAATAACTTTGCCAAGTTTTATGAAAAAAACTTTGTGGATGCGTTTTATTCTAGGGAAGTGGTCAACGGAATTTACCTGTATCTTGGCCTGGCATTTGAGGAACGCAAACCCCTTTTTAATACTACCGGCCAAGTAATCCTTGGCGATAACGAAGAGCCCTATACCTCCAATAACCCCTTGGCCCCGAACGACTTTAACAATGCTGCGATCTCCACACACAATATCTGGAAGTTTTCGGCGACCGCCCGCATACGATTCGGCCAAAAGTATCTCAGTTATCCAGATGGCAAGTTCAGTTATTCGGAGGATCGCTTCCCTACTCTTTTTCTTGGCTATGAGAAGGGGTTTGCCTCCAGTGTGTCCCAAAATAATTTTGACCAAATTAAACTGAGATTGATCCAGGATTTTAATATTGCCGATAAAGGGGAGTTTGCCTATAACCTAAGGGCAGGTGCGTTTGTGAACGGGGATGATATCTCTTTTGTAGATTACCGACATTTTAATGGAAATCGCACGCGCATAACCAGGAACAACTACCTGGATGCGTTCTTTTTGCTGCCCTACTACGACCTGAGTACCAACCGAAGCTATTTGGAAGGTCATGTTGAGCATAATTTTAAGGGCTATATCATGGGGAAGATCCCCTTGTTAAAAAAGCTAAACTCCCACCTTATCGTAAGTGCAAAATATTTGTCCACCAACGGGAACCGTCCCTATACCGAATATGGGATTTCCTTGGGCAACCTGGGCTGGAAAAAATTTCGCTTTCTACGCCTGGGGTACGTACTAAGCCATTTTCAGGGCGTTACGGAGCGGGGTTTCAATATGGGGATACAGTTTTAGAAGCACTGTTTTCTGGTAAAGACGTAAGACCGCTTCGCTTTTAGACTTAAGACGTAAGATTTGTCTCCAAATAGTATCTAACTTTTTGGGGGCACTTCATACGGTTGTGGCCTTTCTTCTCTAAATTGTTTTGTTTACTCATGCCGATCTAAATTGTTTTGTTTACTCATGCCGACCACCATTTGCACCTGTCCGCCTTTGGAGGAAACTGGTGGGAGCGGGGGATACAGTTTTAGGTTCCGGAAAACTCATCTTAGTTTTTGTTTTCCAACAAGGGCACAAAACGAAAGGATCCATATTCCTTTTTTTCAAACTCCTTTTCAGAGGTCCTTAGGTAGAGTGTCATTATCTGTTCGTCCAACCCCACAGGGATTACCAACCTCCCTCCTATTTTTAATTGGGCCAATAGGGCCTTGGGAACTTCCGGGGCTCCCGCCGTAACAATGACACGATCAAAAGGCGCATTTTCCTCCAACCCTTTATACCCGTCCCCAAAAATTACTTTTTTGGGCCTGTATCCCATCTTTTTGAAAAAGAGCTGCGTTTTTTTAAAAAGTTCCCGTTGCCGTTCTATGGTATATACCCTGGCCCTTAATTGTAGGAGTACCGCGGTCTGATAACCACTTCCAGTACCTATTTCAAGAATTTTTTGATTAGGCGCTACCTGTAGTAACTCGGTCTGAAACGCTACCGTATAGGGTTGGGATATGGTCTGCTCTGCCGCAATGGGAAAAGCCTTATCCTGATAAGCATGCCCCTCAAAGCTACTGTCCATAAACAAATGTCTTGGAATAGTACGTATGGCATTAATTACGTTTTGGTCTTTAATACCCTTGGCTATTAGCAAATTAGCCAATTGATTGCGCATACCGCTATGCTTTAGGGTGTCTTTCAATATTATGGTTTAGGAAAGTTTTTAACGAAAGTAGTACGGAAAATGGCAAAATGCAAGGACACTTTTCAAAGGCCATATTGAAAGAATAAAATGTGGCCGTTTGGGTTTTCAAAAGAAGACATAAGCTGTTGGCCCAAAAAAAATCACTTTACTCAAAAAAGGATTTGATGAAAAAAAGGAGGGCTTTGGCCCTCCTATACTGTGTTGACAAAATTGCTGGACCCTTACTTGAACGGTACAAATTTAAACTTTTGCCCTCCTACCGAAGCATCGGCCATAAGGCCCGCTTTAGGAAGTGCTACTACCGCAACACCATTTTTGTATTCGGCATTGGCCGCAACACCTGACTTGATGGCTACTGCGCTGGCCTCGGCCCCGAACTCAAAGTTGCCCTCCTTGAAATTGGATAGGGCATTGTTATCCTCAAAGAAAATGGCCTCTATAACGGACTGGGCCCCTGCCTGTAAGCCAATGTTCAACTTCTTAAGGGCCACTCTGCCCAAGGCCTCGCCCGAAGCATTGTAAAGGATACCATTACCTGAAGCACCCCCTACGATAAGACCCCCTTTCCCCACATTGGGGAAAATAACATATCCTGCAGACGATTTGAAAAGGTCATTAAGACCGGGATCCGCCTCCAAAAGAGCCTTTTTCCCTTCTTTTACATCCGCGATCAATTCTGAATTTTCTGCCAAAGTGTTCTTGGATGCACAAGAGAACAAAAAGGCCATAAGCAATACTGCTCCTGAAATTTTAAAAACTTTCATAGTTAATAATGTTTAGTGTTTAATGCTGGCAAATATACAAAAACACCGTACATGTATTTTTTGGGCTCTGGTGGATACAGAACCCATCTTGAGTTATTATTATTTGCTGTAAAACCCTGTTTTGACACCTAATCTTGTCTTTTTCTCCCTCCGTAGCCCTGCTATGCAGCTTAAAAAAGTCTTCATTAGGTCACAAAACCCCGATTTTTCGCTAAAACAAAATAACTCAAGATGGGTTCATAAAAGGAGCATTCGTTATGTAGCCCTTAGCCTTCCATTGTTCCCTGTAGTTTTCATCCCAATCTCCAAAACTATCCGTATTTTTGGCAAAACAAAATGTTATGCTTAAAGTCGGCGTACTGGGAGCGGGACATTTGGGGAAAATACATCTTCGCCTTCTCAAAGCCTCCCAAGAATATGAACTGGTCGGGTTCTATGACCCAGATGCCATTACGGCGAAACAAGTAACCCAAGAATTTGGTTATCGTTATTTTGAGAATATCAACACCCTCATAGATTCCGTAGATGTGGTAGATATTGTTACCCCTACCCTTTCTCATTACGAGTGCGCCAAAAAAGCTATGCAAATGGGCAAACATGTGTTTTTGGAGAAACCCATTACCAAGACATTGGAAGAAGCGGAAGAACTATTGGCCCTGGAACAACAGTATAAGATAAAAGGCCAGGTGGGACATGTGGAACGATTTAACCCTGCCTTTAATGCGGTAAAGGACAAAATCCGTAATCCCATGTTTATCGAAACCCATCGCCTGGCGGAGTTTAATCCCAGGGGAACCGATGTTCCTGTTGTCCTGGATTTGATGATACACGATATCGATGCTATTTTAAGCGTTGTGGATTCCAAGGTAGAACAAATTCATGCCAGCGGTGTATCGGTAATCAGTAATTCCCCGGATATTGCCAACGCCCGACTTGAGTTTGAAAACGGATGTGTGGCCAATCTTACGGCCAGTAGGATTTCATTGAAGAACATGCGTAAATCCCGTTTTTTTCAAAAGGATGCCTATATATCGGTCGATTTCTTGGAAAAAAAGGTGGAGGTCGTAAAAATGAAGGACGCTCCAGAGGTGCCCGGAGAATTTGATATGGTATTGCAAAACGCCGAAGGCCAAAAAAAACAGATCTATTTTGAAAACCCCGAAATTTTAGCAAACAATGCCATACTAGATGAATTGGAAACCTTTGCCGATGCCATAAACAAGGATACCATACCCGTGGTTAGCTTGGAACAGGGTACGAACGCATTACGCACCGCATTACGGGTTATAGCTTCTTTTTGATAGTGCAGAGGACCTGAATTAGCAGCAGTAAATAGCAAACGGTAATAGGTGGGAAATGGGAAACAAAAGGCGATACTTATATAGTTTGCGGATAACATTACAATAAAAGCATGAAAAAAATAGCGGTCATAGGAGCGGGTACGATGGGAAACGGCATTGCCCATGTGTTAGCCCAGCACGGGTATCCGGTAAACCTTATCGATATATCTCAGGAAGCTATAGATCAAGGACTTTTTACGATCACCAAGAATTTAGATCGGATGGTGGCCAAGGGGAAAATCGATTTGGGCAAAAAAAAGGATACCCTGGCCCGCCTTAAAACTTTTGTGATTCTGGAGCAAGGGGTAAAGGATGTGGACTTGGTCATTGAGGCCGCCACTGAAAATCCGGAGGTAAAGAATACCCTCTTCGGGAAATTAGATCGGGTTTGTGCGCCGCATACCATCCTGGCGACCAATACCTCGTCTATTTCCATTACGGCGATCGCCACGGCAACCGGTAGACCGGATAAGGTCATAGGGATGCATTTCATGAACCCTGTTCCACTAATGCCTTTGGTAGAGTTGATTCGCGGTTTTGACACCTCCGTGAGCACCACGGAAAGTATTTTGAAACTTTCAAAGAAGCTTGGCAAAACCCCTGTTATTGCAAATGACTACCCTGGTTTTGTGGCCAACCGAATCCTAATGCCCATGATAAACGAGGCTATTGAGACCTTATTTCATGGGGTTTCCGGGGTTTTGGAGATCGATACGGTGATGAAGCTGGGCATGGCACATCCCATGGGGCCGCTGCAACTGGCGGATTTCATAGGTCTGGATGTATGTCTTTCTATTCTTGAAGTTATGTATCAGGGTTTTAAGAACCCAAAATATGCGCCTTCTCCCCTATTGGCCAATATGGTCATGGCCGGTAAGCTTGGAGTTAAATCCGGAGAAGGCTTCTATGACTATTCGGAATCCCGAAAGGCGGAGAAAGTGGCATCGCAATTCGTTAGGGTACATTAATATCATTAAGACAGTAATTTGGCAATTGTAAAACCTTTTAAAGCTATTAGGCCCACAAGGGACAAGGCGGCCCTTGTCGTTTCACGCTCTTATCAGGAATACTCCAGAAGGGAACTGAGGGCCTCCCTGGATTTTAATCCCTTTTCTTTTTTGCATATTATCAATCCGGGATATCGCTATGATAAACGGGTAAGAGGAGCAAAACGTTTTAAGCTGGTGTATAACCGCTATTTGGAATTCTTGGAGGACAACATTTTCTTAAAAGATGCCCGGGATAGTTTTTACTTGTATCAAGTGGAAAAGGACGGTTTTAATTGTTGTGGATTCTTTTGTGCCACCAGTATAGCTGAATACAGATCGAATTGTATAAAGAAGCATGAGGATACCTTACGGGACAGGGAGGAGCTGTTCGCCAATTACTTGGACACGGTGAGGTTTAATGCGGAACCGGTGCTTATGTCCTATAAGGATGATGCTACTATAAATGACATTATTGAAAGGGAAAAACGGAAAGAACCCGAATACTTTTTTACCACAAGGGACAAGGTAACGCATAGTTTATGGGTGCTTTCGGATAAACCGATCGTTAACTTGATCGTTGATGCCTTTTCTCAAAAGGATACCTTGTACATTGCGGACGGGCACCATAGAAGTGCCTCCTCTGACCTTTTGGCCCATACGCTACAGGATAGGAACCCCGACCATACAGGGAAAGAACCGTATAACTATTTTATGAGTTACCTTATTCCCGAATCCGAGGTTAAGATCTATGGCTTCAACCGCATGGTAAAGGATTTGAACGGTTTGAGCAAAGAAGAATTTTTGATACGATTGGATGAAGTGTTCCGTATAAAGACTAAGGGCAATACGTTGTACAAACCCACAAAGAAACATCATTTTGGGATGTATTTGGACGGGGCGTTCTACGCCTTGTACCTACGAAAAAAAGTGTATTCCTTTACGGACGTCTTAAGCGAACTGGATACACAAATACTTTTTAAGGCCATTCTTGGCCCTATTCTGGGGATCAAGGATCTAAGGAACGATAAGCGCATACAGTATGGTTACGGGAAACACAATATTATACGAATGAAGGACGAGGTGGACAAAGGCAACTTTGCCGTGGGCTTTAGCCTTATGCCCATAACCATAGACGAAATCAAGGACATTGCGGATGCTGGGCTTACCATGCCGCCAAAAAGCACTTACATAGAGCCCAAACTTAGAAGTGGTTTGGCCATTTACGAGTTGTAATAGCAAAGAAGTTATCCCAATATGTCCATACGTGAAAACCTATTAAAAATAAAGAGTGGCCTGCCGGGTCATGTTTCCCTGGTGGCGGTATCCAAGACCAAATCCATAGCCAGTATCATGGAAGCCTATCGGGCCGGCCAACGGGTATTTGGAGAGAACAAGATCCAAGAAATGACCCAAAAATGGAAAGATCTTCCCAACGATATCCAATGGCATATGATAGGGCATGTACAGCGCAACAAGGTAAAATACATGGCGGAGTTTGTAAGCTTGGTCCACGGGGTAGATAGCCTAAGACTTTTGGCAGAAATCAATAAAAGGGCTGAACAGCATCATAGGGTAATCGACTGTTTGTTTCAGATTCATATTGCGGAAGAGGAAACCAAATTTGGTTTGGATCAAGATGAATTAAATCAACTGATTTCTTCAAAAGAATTTCTGGAAATGAGGAACATAAATATTATAGGCTTAATGGGGATGGCCACATTTACAGAGGATACACAACAGGTTAGGAAGGAGTTTAGGTCGTTGAAGATGCTCTTTGATAAGATTCGGAAAACCTTGCCCAAAATGCATGTTCTTTCTATGGGTATGAGTGGAGACTATACCACGGCCATTGACGAAGGCAGTACCATGGTGCGCATAGGGAGCAGCATCTTTGGAACCAGAAACTAAGGCCTGTTAACGCAAAGCCTAAAAGTGGCTTTTTCGCCCCTTTTCCGTATTTCTTCGTTTGTTTTTGGATACGTAGCCCGCTATGTTTACCAAAAAACGGCCTCCAAATCCGGAAAAATCATCAAAAAATCCACTCTTTTCGTTTAGTGTTAACAGGCCCTAGCCTGTTACAAAACTCCCTAGCAAAGCGGGAATACCTATCTTTGTCCATGATTTTTAAAATTTCAAAATGGTTTTTTAAGCCAAAAATTAAGTGAATGTACGCCATACTGGATATAGAGACCACAGGGGGCAAATACAACGAGGAGGGTATTACGGAAATTGCCATTCACCGATTTGACGGTCACCAGGTTGTCGACAAGTTTATCAGCTTGGTGAATCCGGAGCGGGAAATCCAACCCTATGTAGCCAATCTTACCGGTATTACTACCAAAATGCTGCGAACGGCGCCAAAATTCCATGAAGTGGCCAAGCGCATCGTAGAAATTACCGAAGGCACTACCTTAGTGGCCCATAATGCCCAATTCGACTATCGTATTTTGCGCACGGAATTTAGACGCTTAGGATACAATTTTGAGAGAAAATCGCTCTGCACGGTAGATTTGGCCAAAAGGCTTATTCCTAACGCGGAATCCCATAGCCTGGGTAAATTGGTGCGCTCCTTGGGTATCCCCGTAAGTGATCGCCATAGGGCCAATGGAGATGCCCTGGCGACTTTAAAGCTCTTTAAGGTGCTTTTGTCCAAGGATGCGGATAAATCCATTATTAAGGAAATTGTTAGGGCAGAATCTCATGGGGAGCTTTCTCCAAGACAATTGGATATTGTGGAACAGATGCCCTCGGAAACCGGGCTATATTACATGTATAATAAGGAGGGCGAAATTATTTTTTTAGGCAAATCCAGGAATATCAAGAAACGGGTCAATCAACACTTTATCAAAAATGGTTCGCGTGGCAGGAGATTGCAGAAAGAAACCAAAAAAGTAGTCTTTGAAAAAACGGGAAATGAGCTTGTCGCCCTTTTAAAGGAATATGAGGAGTTGCGTGTAAACCATCCCAAGTACATGGAAAAGCGGAGCCCTTTTTTATTTTCCCATGGCATATGTGTCGCTACGAACGAGAATGGCTATCGGACGTTAACAGTTAAGGCCTATGATCCCAAAAACGAACCGGTCATAACTTTTAACAGCTTTGGAACCGCTGAAAAACTACTTCAAGAAATAACGGATGAGTTTCAACTGTGTCCCAAACTAAACGGCTTGGATCATAACAAGGACGATTGTTCCAGGCTAAAGGACATTGAATACGAAGAGGGATATAATCGTATGGAAGAACCCGTGGAATATAACAGCAGGGTGCATAGTGCCTTGGACAAGTATTCCCTTAAGGGAAAAAGCATCCTCGTCCTTGATAAAGGAAGGGAAACGGGGGAGCACAGTGTCATTTTACTGAAAAATGGCGTGCTTCAAGGGCTGGGGTTTTATGATTTGAATCACCAAATAAATAATATTCATATCTTAGAATCCATAATAACGCCTATTAAAGGAGATGTAAACACCACCCATATTATAGGCTCCTACCTCAGGAAAAAGAGGGTTTATAAGATTTTAGACGTAAATCCATAGCCATTGGTACATCATCCACACCAAAAAAAATGGAGGCTAAAGCTTCATGAAATCATTTACGGGACGCATACCCCCGCGGGAAAATTATTCGATATCATCCTGCTCATCCTTATTGTCTACAGCATTATTGTAGTGATGTTGGAAAGTGTTCCCCGCTTTGACGTTAAATACCATAGGTTTCTTGACATTTCGGAATGGCTGGTGACTATTTTGTTTACCATAGAATACATTTTGCGCATTATCTGCATAAGGCGACCAACACATTATATATTTAGCTTTTTTGGTGTGGTAGACCTCCTTTCCACCATTCCCAAGTACCTCTCTTTTTTTGTACCGGGCTCTCAGTACGTCACCGCACTAAGGGCGTTGCGGTTGCTCCGCGTCTTTCGAATTTTAAAATTGGTGCGTTTTGTAGGGGAGTCCAACAATCTTGTGAGGGCCTTAAGGTCCAGCCGTACCAAAATTTTTGTATTTGTATTTTTTGTCATTGTCATCTCCGTACTGCTGGGTACCATAATGTATTTAGTGGAAGGCCCCCAACATGGATTTAACAGCATTCCGCATAGCGTGTATTGGACTATTGTAACCTTGACCACAGTGGGCTATGGGGATATTTCCCCGGAGACCCCTTTTGGCCAATTTATTGCCACCTTGATCATGATTATCGGTTATGGCATCATTGCCGTGCCCACGGGCATTGTTTCGGCGGAATACGCTTCGGCAAGAAAACAACTTAAAGCAGTGGATAACGGCAGAAGCTGCCAATGCTGCGGCGCAGAGATCTATAGGAAAGATGCCCGTTTTTGCCGTGTATGTGGGGAGCCGTTAAGCGAAGATGAATGAGCAAGAATTTCCTGATCAATGTGGTGGGGCCTACCGGTATAGGCAAGACCAAATGGGCCATAACAATAGCACAGCATTTTAAAACCGAGATTCTATCATCCGATTCAAGACAGTTCTATAGGGAAATGAGTATAGGAACCGCGGTTCCCTCTACGGACGAACTTACCTTGGTGCCACACCATTTTGTTCAACATATCTCTATTTTTGATCCGTATTCCGTCGGCGATTTTGAACGGCACGCCCTTGCACTTTTGACCAAAAAATTTTACCATACAAATACTATGGTCATGGTCGGGGGAAGCGGTCTGTATAGCAATGCCGTAACCCTAGGTCTGGATGACTTTCCGAAAATAGACCCATCCATTCGCGGGAAGTTGATGCAACAGTTGGAATCTGAAGGAATTGAAAGTCTTCAATCTAAACTGGTACAATGGGATCCGGAGTACGCCACCACGGTAGATATGCGGAACCCGCATCGTATAATCCGGGCTTTGGAGGTCCATCTTGGTACAGGACGACCTTATTCTTCCTTTTTGGGCAAAGAGAAGGTTAAAAGACCCTTTTCCATTGTGTCCGTTGGGATTACCGCCGATAGGGAAACGATATATAGGCGTATTGAAAAACGGGTGGATCTAATGATGGCACAGGGCCTTTTGGAGGAGGCAGAACAACTGTATCCCAATCGTGGATTAAACGCATTGCAGACGGTAGGTTACCGGGAGTTGTTCAATTATTTTAACGGGCAATGGGAACTGGATTTCGCCATTTCGGAAATTAAAAAAAATACAAGGCGATTTGCAAAAAGGCAACTTACCTGGTTTGCCAAAAATCCGGATATCGTTTGGTTTGAATATAACTCACCGGCCAACGAAATCATCAATCATTTGGAAAATAAATTGCAATGGGCATGAAGACCGGGCACATTTATGTTGTTATGGGGGTATCCGGTTGTGGCAAGAGCTCGGTGGGCAAATTACTTGCCCAACGGCTGGGGGTGCCTTTTTTTGATGGGGATGACTTTCACTCTCCCGAGAATGTAAAGAAAATGAGGGCCGGGAACGCACTTAATGATAGCGATAGAGAAGGCTGGTTGGATGGCCTTAACCTTCTCGCAAAAAGAAATCTGCAATCCGGGGCCGTTATTGCCTGCTCTGCCCTAAAGGAAACATACCGTTCACGACTTCGCAGGGAAATTGGCCGCTCTATGCGTTTTGTATATTTGGAAGGAAGTTTTGATATTATATGGGAAAGACTTCAAAAACGGAAAAATCACTTTATGCCGGTAGCACTTTTACAGTCCCAATTTGATGCCCTGCACCCTCCAAAAAATGCCATTACCGTATCCATAAACAAGAGCCCGGAAACCATTCTTTCTGAAATTCTACAATACATCGACCAAAAAAAGGGGTCCAACTCGTAGTTAGACCCCTGCTTTATCATCGTAACCCTTTTGATCTTCCTAGGCTTCGTTCTTTACTACCAACCTAAATCCTTCACCATGGATATTCAAAATCTCCACCACATCATCGCGCTTTAAATACTTGCGCAGTTTGGCAATGTATACGTCCATACTTCGGGAAGTAAAATAATTATCGTCCCGCCATATTTTTGTTAATGCCAACTCCCTTGGCATCAAGTCATTCTCATGTAAAGCCAATAAACGCAGCAGTTCATTTTCCTTAGGTGACAGTTTTATGGCTTCTTCGTCCTTATACTTTAAAAAACGCAGCTTGGAATTCAGGTGAAAATTACCTATTTCAAATTCAAACTTTTTACTATCGGCCAATGTATTAGAGGCCTTGCGTTGAAGTATTGCTTTAATTTTCAACAATAATACTTCAGAATCAAAGGGCTTGTTCAGATAGTCATCGGCTCCGGCCTTATAACCTTTTAGTACGTCCTCCTTCATTGTCTTTGCCGTTAGAAAGACAATAGGTACGTTTTCATTCTTTTCACGGATTTCCTTGGCTAGGGTAAATCCATCCTTGTAGGGCATCATCACATCCAAAATGCAGATGTCATAGCTATCCTTTTTAAATTTCTCGAAACCTTCCATACCATTTTTGGCCAAGGTAACGTCAAAGTCGTTCATGGAGAGATAATCCTTTAGTACAATCCCGAAATTTGGATCATCCTCTACCAAGAGAATTTTTTTGTTTACTGTTTCCATAGTTTTTTAAATTAAAGGCAGTTTTATGTAGAAAGTACTTCCTTTTCCTTTTTCGCTTTCCGCATAAACCTCACCTTGATGATCTTCTATTATCCTTTTTACATAGGCCAGGCCGAGGCCGTGCCCCTTTATATTGTGTATGTCGCCCGTATGCTCCCTAAAAAATTTTTCAAAAACTTTTTTCAATACTACTTTGCTCATTCCAGCACCTTGATCCTGTACTTTGATGATAATAAAATTTTTGGCCACCTCCGTGGCAACATCTATTTTGGGCGATTCCGGTGAATATTTAATGGCATTGTCCAGAATGTTGACTATGACGTTGGTGAAATGAACATCATTGGCCAATACTTCGGTACTTGTTGCCTTAAAATGGGTATTTATATAACCGCCCCTATCGGTTACAATAAGTTTCACATGGGCAATGGCCTTTTGTATTATGTCGTGAACATTGACCCTATCCTTGCTAATGTCCAACTGATTTTTTTCCAATTTTGAGATTCGTAACACATTTTCAACTTGGGCATGCATTCGTTTATTCTCATCGCGTATCATTTGTAAATAGCGCTGTACCTTTTCCTTATCATTAAAAGCTTTGGGATTTCTTATGGCCTCCACTGCAAGGTTTATGGTGGCTATGGGAGTCTTGAACTCGTGGGTCATATTGTTGATAAAATCCGATTTAATCTCCGAAATCTGCTTCTGCCGTATCAATTGATAGATGGCACTGGAATAGGCTACTACAATAACCAGTGTAAACAAGAGGGACAAGGCTGCCATTCCCATGATGGACTGCACCAAAAACCTCTTTTTCCTCGGAAAGGTAAGCAGCAGGGAAAAGCTGGAACTACCTTCACTATCTTTAAAGATGGGCGTTTTGTAGACCCCCTTTTCCATTGGCTTAAACTTTCTTGACCGTACTTTGGTAGGAAGGCCCTTGCTGTAAACGCCATACTCAAAATCAATATCCAAACCGCGATTTTCCAGTTCCCGTTCCAACAATAGTTCTATTTCCTGCTTTGAAACCCTTTTATGGATCGGCACTTTCTTGGCAAGCTCACCGAAAGCCGTCTCAAATTGGACTCTTTCTATGGAGGACAACCCTCCTATCTTTTCCAATTTCTGTATGGGGCTCAATTTGTAGTGCTTTCCGTCCAATCCAAAGTCCTCCTTATAAATCGTTGTGGTACGCTTACTGGTAAAACTCTTAATGGTCGTAGTATCCTCTACTGTACCGTTGTCAAAGAACGTGGACGCTATATTGTAATCTTCTTCCAGGATTCCATGGGAATAAAACATAATCTCATTGGAATTGATATCCTGATCTATAAAAAAAATATTCCTGAGATGGGACCCCTTTAGTTCTCCAATGCTATCTTTTTGGTTAAGATACCGGTCAAAATAGTCCTTTGTTTCACGTTCGGTTATCTTATCGGCAACCTTATTGAGTATATCACTAACAGAACGGGAAAATTGCTCTTCCTTATCTTCTACAGAACTCTGTATCCAGAACACTTGGACAAATATGATCCCGACAAGGGAAAGGCTCATAAGAATAACCAAGAGAACAAATAATCTCTTATTCATCTTAAAGTAAAATTAAATATTTAACATTTTTGTTAAGTTTAGGTTAAACGTACCATGGGCTAAATGTTAAATCTTTAATTTTACT
>JBCBSN010000069.1:0-17439 GCA_039819225.1 Bacteroidota bacterium
GTTTGTTTTTTCATAGAATCTGTTATTAATGCGTAAACGAAAATCAAAGATATTAATTAAGGTTTTACCAATTTTCTACTTTTACTTCTTTTGATTATGTAATGGGTTCAGGGTACAATTGCAACCATGTAGGGCAATAACCGGGTGCTATATTTTGTATCTTTGAAACGTTCCAGAAAGCAATTTTCACAAAGCTTTGGAACAAGGTTTTTTAGTTGCCTCTCATTATGGGTTTAATTACCTTTTAGGGAAATACCAAGGCCAAAAGCCGTCCAAAAAGGGACAAAGCCTTTTTTACCAAGAATCGCCTAGAGCTTTTTGCCATAGGTTTGGAACACTAACACAAAACCCCGAAAATCCTTGCTTAAAACTGTGGAATGCACCAATTTAAAAGTAAAAAATCAAAGCTTCATCCTACACCCTTCCGGAGCCTTATTTTGGAAAGAACGGCAAGCGCTACTTATAAGCGATGTGCATTTGGGCAAGGTATCGCATTTTAGAAAGTTTGGGGCCGCGGTTCCCCAACGCACCATCATACAGAACTTTAAGACCCTAAATACGGTAATCGGTCATTTTAAACCTGAAACCATCATTTTTCTGGGGGACCTCTTCCACTCTCATCTCAACAAGGAGTGGATCTTGTTCGAGGAGTGGGTGCGCACAACTTCCCGTCACATTATTCTGGTCTCTGGCAATCACGACATCATTTCGCCCCTAAAATATGAGGCTTTGGGGATACGGGTGGTTCCGGAAATCCAATGGGACGGATTTTTGCTTACCCATCATCCGGAAGAACGGAAGGGACTATTCAATTTTTCCGGACACATTCATCCAGCCGTACGTTTACGCGGGCAGGGCAGACAATCCCTAAGGCTTCCCTGTTTTTATAAACGTATCTTCCAAATGATCCTGCCTGCTTTTGGGGCGTTTACAGGAACCCATTGTATTGACCCCCAACCGGAGGACGAGGTTTTTGCCATCGCGGATGCCAGCATCATAAAAATCTGATTTCCGGACTTGCAGCACTTCACGGGAAGATTATCTTTGCACAAAGTTTTAGGTTGGCCAAAACCCCCATTTCCGATACCTATGCACAGTCTCCTCAAATACGGAAACTGCGGGAAGCTATGTCCGTACCTCAAAAGGCCCTCCTCCTAAAAGGGCTTTCCGGTTCTTCCTTATCCTTTGTCCTTGCCCGGACTTTTTTGAATTCAGATGCCCCTTTTTTGCTGATTTTTAACGATAAAGAAGAGGCAGCCTACCACTTGAACGACCTAGAACTGCTTATTGGCGGGAAAGATGTACTCTTTTATCCGGGAAGTTATCGCAGGCCCTACCAGATCGAGCAGACGGACAATGCCAATGTGCTGCTTCGGGCAGAGGTCCTTAACCGCATCAATTCCAGAAAAAAACCGGCGGTCATCGTCACCTTTCCAGATGCGCTTTTTGAAAAAGTAGTCACGCGCAGGGAACTTGAAAAGAATACGTTGCATATTAAAATCAACGACACCCTTTCGTTGGATTTTGTAAACGAAGTGCTTTTTGAATATCAATTCAAACGGGTAGATTTTGTGACCGAACCTGGGGAATTCTCCGTCCGTGGGGGCATTGTGGACGTATTTTCCTTCTCCCATGACGAGCCTTATCGCATTGAGTTTTTTGGGGATGAGGTGGATAGCATCCGTACCTTTGATGTAGAGACCCAACTTTCCAACGAAAAAGTAGGGAAAATAAGTATTATCCCCAATGTGGCCAATAAGTTATTGGAGGAAAAAAGGGAAAGCTTTCTCAACTATATTTCCAGGAAAACGGTGGTCTACACCAAAAATGCCGAGTTACTGTTTGCACGTTTGGACGATTTTTATGGGAAAGCGCAAGAAGCTTTTGCCCAACTGTCCCCAGATATTAAACATGCAGCTCCTAAAGAACTTTTCGTCACCGCTCCCATGTTTAGGGAACAACTTGAAAATTTTAGTTGGCTTACGTCTGCCTTGCTTCCGGGAGATCTAGAAAAATCTGTGGCAGCCCTGGATTTTAATACAAGACCGCAACCTTCCTTCAATAAGAAATTCGATGTGTTGATTCAGGATCTCAATGGATACAATGACCGTGGTTACACCAATTACATTTGTTGCGCCAGCGAACAACAGGCCAAGCGATTTCACGATATTTTTGATGAGGTAGCGCAGGAAGTACATTACCGGACCGTTGTGTTTCCGTTGTACCAGGGTTTTGTGGACGATGACCTTAAAATTGTCTGTTATACCGATCATCAAATCTTTGAACGTTACCACAAATTCCACCTAAAAAACGGCTATGCCAAAAAGCAGGCCATAACGCTCAAAGAGTTGAACAAGTTGGAAATAGGGGATTATGTGACCCACATTGACCATGGTATCGGCAAATTCGGAGGGCTCCAGAAGATAGATGTCGAGGGTAAAAAGCAAGAGGCCATTAAGTTGATGTACGGAGATCGGGACATCCTTTACGTAAGTATCCATTCCCTACATAAAATCTCCAAATTCAATGGGAAGGACGGTGCAGTGCCCAAGATTTACAAGCTGGGATCCGCTGCCTGGAAAAAATTAAAACAGAAAACCAAGTCCCGGGTAAAGAAAATTGCCTTTGATCTGATCAAGGTCTACGCCAAACGGCGGATGGAAAAAGGTTTCCAATATGGCCCGGACAGCTATTTACAGACAGAACTGGAGGCTTCCTTTATCTATGAGGATACCCCGGATCAGGGCACGGCCACAACCGATGTAAAACAGGACATGGAAAGCCTACGCCCTATGGATCGTCTCATTTGCGGCGATGTAGGTTTTGGAAAGACCGAAGTGGCCATACGCGCCGCCTTTAAGGCCGTGGACAATGGCAAGCAGGTCGCCGTTCTGGTACCCACCACGATCTTGGCTTTTCAGCACCACCGCACCTTTACGGAACGATTAAGGGAAATGCCCGTGACCATAGCGTATCTTAATCGCTTCCGAACGGCCAAGGAAAGGCGGCAAATCCTGGAAAAATTGGCGTTGGGCAAAATCGACATTATCATCGGTACACACCAATTGGTAAACAAAAATGTGGCTTTTAAAGATCTTGGCCTCCTAATCGTGGACGAGGAACAAAAATTCGGGGTCTCCGTAAAGGACAAACTTAAATCCATCAAGGAAAATGTGGACGTGCTTACCCTAACGGCCACCCCCATTCCGCGTACGCTTCAATTTAGCCTTATGGCCGCAAGAGATCTGTCGATAATCAACACCCCACCACCCAACCGTTACCCCATAGAAAGTCAAGTAATCCGACTTTCCGAAGAAACTATCCGCGATGCCATTTCCTACGAGATACAACGAGGCGGACAGGTGTTCTTTATCCATAACCGCATCCAAAACATCAAGGAAGTGGCCGGGATGCTGCAACGCTTGGTACCCAATGCCAAAATCGGTATAGGCCACGGACAGATGGAGGGCAAAAAACTGGAATCCCTAATGCTCTCCTTTATCAATGGCGAGTTTGATGTGTTGGTCTCGACCACCATTGTGGAAAGCGGCCTGGACGTAACCAACGCCAATACCATCTTTATCAACAATGCCCATAATTTTGGGCTTAGCGATCTGCATCAAATGCGGGGCCGTGTAGGCCGAAGCAACAAAAAAGCCTTTTGCTATTTTATTACTCCGCCTTACGACATGATGACCCCGGACGCCCGGAAACGTATACAGGCCTTGGAACAACATACCGCATTGGGCAGTGGCTTCCATATTGCCATGAAAGACTTGGAAATCCGTGGGGCGGGGGACCTATTGGGAGGAGAACAGAGTGGTTTCATCAACGAGATCGGTTTTGAGACCTATCAGAAAATATTGGCTGAGGCCATTGAAGAACTCAAGGAAAACGAGTTTAAGGAACTCTATGAGGAGGTAGATGGACCCTCTGAAAAAAATTTCGTAAAAGAAACCCAAATCGACACCGATTTTCAGTTGCTGTTCCCAGACGATTATATCAATAGTATTACGGAAAGACTTACGCTTTACACTGAACTCAACAAGGTAAAGGATGAAAGGGAATTGCAACGGTTTGAGGCACAATTGATCGATCGTTTTGGCACCTTGCCCGATCCTGCCGAGGATCTTTTAAACTCCGTTCGCATAAAATGGATAGCCAATGGCATTGGACTGGAAAAGGTGGTCATGAAAAAAGGAAAACTAATCGGTTACTTTTTGGCGGACCAGCAATCTCCCTTCTACCAAAGTCCGGCCTTTAGCAGGGTGTTGCGGTATGTCCAGGAGAACCCCAAAAGGATTACCCTAAAGGAAAAACAAACCCGGAGCGGTCTACGCTTGTTATTGGTTTTGGACAACATCAACTCTTTGGATAAAGCCTTGACCGCACTCTTACCGCTTATAAACCCTGTTACGGAGGAGTTGTCCAGCTTCTAAATAGTCCAAGCACAACACCTCATTTCTTTGTCGATCCGGAAAATTGCCTATATTGTACCTGCCTTAAATCTTGTATGGAACACTATGAAACCGTTGAATATTGAGTTCACCTTGGCCGAAAAGTTGGCCGTGGTGAACGTTATACATGCGACCATTCAGGCGGATCACGTTATACGCAAGGGGGAGGTAACCATTTTGGGGCGACTCATGAAAATGCTTGATTTTGATAGCAATTTCATCCTGCATGCGCGCAACTTTGAAATGCGGCAGAGCCTTTCCTTTTTAGAGGATATGTCATTTGCCAAAAAAAGGGCCTTGGCTTATATTTTGGAAGAGGTGGCCATTTCCGATGGTTTTGTCCATAAAAATGAAAGACAATTGCTGAATACCGTGTTTTCTTCCATAGGAGTACTTAAAAAAGCCAAATAAATATATCTCCTTTTCGGAAGGACTCCCTACCACTCAATGAACTCGTCTTGAGTTCAGTCCCTATTCCGTAGGTTATCCTAGATTTTTTCCACTCCAGATTAAAAAATAGATTCTTAAGAAGGTTTGTATTATATTTAGGGGTTTCCAAAGAAATTCGCTAAAAAATCGCATTTATGCAGTCTGCAAAGAAAACCTCCCGTAGATCGTTTATTAAAAAAAGTGCCCTTGCCTCTTCAATCTTTATCGTGCCGAGGCATGTCCTTGGAGGGCCCGGCTATCTGGCCCCTAGTGACCGACTGAATCTTGCTGCAATAGGTGCAGGCGGGAAAGGAAGAAGTGATATTATGAACGCTTCCGTACAGGGCAGGGAAAAGGTGGTAGCTCTGTGCGATGTTGATTTTTCCGGATCTGCCAAGAGTTCCGTAGAGGCATTTCCCAAAGCCAAACTGTATCATGATTATCGGGAAATGTTGGACAAGGAAAAAGGGATAGATGCGGTTACCATTTCCACCCCGGATCACGTTCATGGGCCCGCGGCCGCCTTTGCCATGGAAAGGGGCATACATGTGTATGTCCAAAAACCGTTGACCCATAATATCCGTGAGGCACGTTTATTGACCCAAATGGCGCGAGACAAAAAAATCGTGAGCCAAATGGGCAACCAGGGCGGATCCAATCCGCTACTGGAAATGGTTCGGCAATGGGTGGATTCGGACACTATCGGTGCTATTTCCAAAGTACAGGTTTGGACCAACCGGCCCGTATGGCCCCAAGGCTATGCCATGCCGGAGCCAGAACCGGACGTGAGACCGGAAGCGTTACATTGGGACTTGTGGTTGGGGCCAGCACCGGCAAGGCCCTACACCCCCAAATTACACCCGTTCAATTGGAGAGGTTGGTGGGACTATGGCACGGGAGCCCTTGGTGATGTAGGCTGCCACTTGATCGATATTCCCTTTAGGACCTTGGAACTAAAATACCCTACGGATGCGGAATGTAGCGTAGGATCCGTTTATAGCCAAATGTGGACGGCGGACTTTCATCCCGAAGGATGTCCGCCCTCTTCCTTTATCACCCTACATTTTGGGGCTACAGAGAAGAGTAAATCGGCCATAGAGATGACCTGGAGCGATGGCGGAATTAGGCCTTCCCATCCGGATATTATTCCCGCGAATAACGATATCGGTGGCCCAGGAAGTCAAAACGGGGTGCTCATGATCGGGGAAAAGGGAATCATTTCCACCAATATCAATGATAGTTCGCCCCTTACCCCAAAACTTTATCTTAACGACGGGACCACCGAATTTGGGCCCGAAACCGAGGAGAAGCTAGAGCCCGAATATGGTCACCAGCGCAAATGGGTGGATGCCTGCAAGGCCGGTTTTGGAAGTCCCGAACACCTTGGGCTTACCTCTTCCTTTGATTATGCAGGCCCAATGACAGAGACCGTTCTTATGGGCAACCTTGCCATACGCAGCTATATGCTCCAACGCGAAAACCCCGAAGGAAAAATGGACTTCTTTGCCCGCAAAAAATTACTTTGGGACGGGGAAAATATGCGCATCACCAATATGGAGGAAGCAAACCAGTTTGTGGGGAGGACCTATAGGGAAGGCTGGGCCATGTAGCAGGGTTGCACCTAGTGCTGGGATACCCTTTTCATCAACTTTTATTGACTTATTTTGAGAAGATATTGGAGCCATACGGCCTTTACGAACAAACTTGCCATCCTGTTTTTTTTAGTGGCACCCTACTTTCTAGTGGGACAGCATACCATTTCCGGCACCTTTTCGCCGGCCCAGGACTATAAATGGCTTATTGCACACTACCTGGAACCCGGCAAACAAACCTTTGCTGCGCACACGGCCATCGAAAATGGGGAATTCATCCTAAAACTTCCCGAAGATTCGCCAACGGGGGTGTATCGCATGGTGTATGCCCTGCCCCGGGAAGAGTATTACTTTGACGTTATCGTCAACGGAAAGGAAGAGGTGCAACTGCATTTTGATGAGAACGAAGGAGTGCGTTTTTCGACCTCAGGGGAGAATGATATTTTTAATTCCTATTTCGGTGCTATGTATGAGTTGGAAAACCAACTTGTTCAATATTATGTACAGGACAAAAAGGACAAGGAAGACCTACAAAGGCTTTTAAAAAAAATGGGGAGTGTACAAACCGATTATGAGAAGCGATCGGAAGGCCTCTTGACAAACCACTTCATCCAGGCCAACAAGCCTTATATTCCCTCTGTAAACGAATCTGTGTTGGATTACATAGGCCACAAAAAGGCCAACTACTTTAAAGCACTTGACCTTAAGAATCCAATACTACAGGCCTCAGGTTTTTTAACCGACAAATTGGCCAATTATGTTTTTACGGCCTTGCCACCAAGAACCATGGATGCCATGGAAACCCAGAAGGTGATACAAGAAAACCTTGTGGTACTCAATACTCAGATGAGGGAGGTATCCGCAGAATACAAATTCCATACGTATTATACCCTTTGGAAAAAGGCAGTCTCCTTGGGGTATGACACGGTTGCGGATACATTATATGAAACCTATTTGAATCCTTTGGCGCAACAGACCAATAATACCGGAGTAATTGAGGAAATACAGGCATTTAACCGATTGGAATTGGGCGCCGTTGCTCCCGAAATCAGTTGGAATAAGGACAATACCTCCCAAATGTTAAGCGGTCTTTCCGGAGCGGACCACTATGTGCTGGTGTTTTGGAGCAGTTCTTGTTCCCATTGCCTGCAGGAGCTTCCCCAACTTCACAAAGAACTAAAGGGAAAACAAAACCTTAAGGTTCTTGCCATAGGGTTGGAGGATGAAGAAAATGTTTGGAAATCCGAATCTAGCCAAATGGACACTTTTGAACATGTCTTGGCCCTAGGCAAATGGGAAAATGAATATGCCAAACTGTACAACATCCAAAGTACGCCTACTTACTTTATACTGGACAGCGAAAAACGTATTTTGGCAAAACCAGAGGATTCTCAGGAGGTACTTGAATTCCTTGAAGGAACGTAGGATATGCCCTTGATGGTTTTCTCTTGACAAACGTAAGAACCGACCCTAGAGTCGGTTACCCGTGAACCGATTAATTCGGTTCTATTCGGTTCATCTGCCTGAGGACACTATTTATCTATGCTTTGCTATGCTTTCCAGTGGATGAACAGTTAAAAAAAGCTTGGAACCGACTTGAAAGTCGGGAACATTTACAACATCTTTAGATTTTTAATAGTCCTAAAGGCTACATCCACTTGATCATCATCCACCAAAATGGTAAATTCGTTGGTAGTGGAAATGACCTCGTAAAGCACTATCCCTTCCCAGGCCAGTCGTTGAAAGATAAAATAATAAATTCCCGGAACGGATACGTTTTCAGCGGGGAGCTTCACCGTGATGGAGGAAAGATTTTCCGCTTTTTGGGTGCACTTCTCGTCTTGGAACAGTTCCTCTACCGTTCCGTCCATGCTGTTGCTAATGACGATATTGATTTCATTGACACCCCGTGAGGAGGTATAAAAGATGTCCTGATTGGCATTCACCTCATCCAATAATCTGGCCTGTTGCGCCAGAACGGTATCCGAGGTCAAAAAAGTGTAATCCGTAAGGGAAGAACGCACCGTAATCTCCCCTATACCCTTTAGCACCTTAATGATCTTATGGGTGGCCCTGAATTCCAAATCGTCGGAGAGGCGTTTTAAGGCCATAACTATGGCACCATTGCGTATCTCTTTTCCAAGTTCCTCCTCAATTTCCGGCTTCACGATTCGGGACAGGGACGTTAAGTTAATAATACCCTGCGCCAAGGCACTTTGCAAAAAGGGTTTTTTCTTGATGTACTCCTCTACAACGGATGATATCGTTTTCATTTTTGCATGATTGAATACAAAAATGACACTTTGTTATAAATAAAACAAATTGTTTTATTAATAATTTGCTTGTACCGTTCATTAAAAATGATAAAAGGCACTTTCCAGATGTTCAATCTTAAATATTTTTCGGTTTTTCAAAATGGTGATGACATCAAAACGGACTTCCACGTCCAATGCCCTCTCGGTAACATAATGATCTGCCCCCATTACTAAAAGTTTGATCTTCTTTGGAGTAATGGTGTCCGCAATGGGGATGATTTGATCGTTGCTCCTGGCACGCACCTCAACAATCGTTAAAGTATCGCCTTTTTGCGCAATAATGTCTATCTCTGATTTTAGGTACCTATAATTACGATGAAGTATATGGTAGCCCTTTTTCGTTAAAAAATCCACGGCCATTTGTTCACCTTCCTTACCAAATTCGTTGTGCTTACCCATTAAAAACCCTTTGAAATTGTACCAAAAACGTGTATTTCATCGAAAAAAACAACAGTTGGACGTCAAAATCCCTCCAAGATTGTAAATTGGCCCTCAGTACGTCGAAAATAATAAGACCGATGTACTATCCAAAATCTTTACACGTTAAGAATCTGCCCCCCTACGCATGAACGTTCTTAAAGCCTACGAACTGTGGAATACTTCGCTAATTGTAATACCTCTACATTGGCGCCCTTCGGAACCCCATTGGATAGGACCAGGGTGGCGCATTTGTACAGAAGACTGGGGTTTAGTGCCTCGGTAGAGACTATTGATCAAGGTGTAGACCGCTCTGCGGACATCTTGGTGGACAACCTGATCAACGAGGCATTGAGCATGCCTCCCATACCTCCCCCGGCATGGGCGGAATGGACCAACGCCAATTATCCCGATGATGATGATCAGGCCAGACAAGTGAGGCGGGCGCAACTACAAGAGTTTCGCCTAACCTATACCCAGGCCCTTCTGGATAACAATCTCAGGGACAGGATGAGCTTTTTTTGGAGCAATCATTTTGTAACCGAAATTGATGTGTACAACTGTAATCCGTTCCTGTACCACTACATTGCCTGTCTTGAGCGAAACGCCCTGGGCAACTTTAAGACCTTTGTAAGTGAAATAGGGTTAACGGATGCCATGCTCTATTATCTGGACGGGGCCTATAACAATGGCAACAATCCCAATGAAAACTACGCCCGTGAACTTTACGAGCTCTTTACCCTGGGCGAGGGCAATGGTTATACGGAGGAAGATATCATTGAGACCGCCAAGGCCTTAACGGGCTATGTAGAACGGGGAGAAGTGGGCTGTTCCCATGTGGCCTTTGACCCGGAAAGGTTTAACAACGATCCCAAGACCATTTTGGGACAGACCGGTAATTGGGGCTATGACGACGTGATCAATATCCTTTTTGAACAACGCGGCGCACTGATCGCGGAATTCATTTGTCGTAAACTGTACGAATTCTTTGTTCATCCGGATTCACAGGACGAGACCGGAAACGCCCAAGTCATTATAGATGGCCTGGCCACTACATTTATGGACAACGACTTTGAGATTGCTCCCGTGCTCTCGCGCTTGTTCAAAAGCCAACACTTTTTTGATGAGAATGCCATTGGGGTCATTATCAAAAGTCCGTACGACATGTATTTGAACATGCTGAAGGAAACCGGGCTTGCCTATACGGACAATACCCTTAGCGAAATCCATAACTATACCTCCTTGTTGGGACAGACCCTCTTTGATCCTTTTGATGTAGCCGGTTGGCAGAGGGACCGCTCCTGGATAAACACCAACTTTATCATTGGCCGTTGGCTCACGATAGAGTCGATTCTGGAAGGGTTTTACCAAAGCAATAACGAACAATTCCGAGATTTTGCCCTTTCCCTTACCGGGAATGATGGTTTAACCAGTAACAATCCGGATATTATTGCTAGGCCGATCATTGATTTTATACTGCCCAAAGGCCTTTTGGACGATGGGGAATATGAAAAGGCCTATGCCGCATTTAGAAGTGATATAGACCCCACTTATTATGAGGGTGGCAATGACGAAACCTGGACCTTGTCCACTTGGATGACTGCCCCTTTCCAAGTGTACCTCCTGTTGCAATATTTGGCCAGACAACCCGAATTTCAATTAAAATAAACCTACTGCTATGTGCAATACTAATAATACTCCTTTTAAAGGCCTACAACATGATGGCCATGACGAAGAACATAAGACCTGGAGCAGGCGTTCCTTTCTCCAAGCCCTAGGTATCGCAGGTTCCGGATCTATGATGCTGGGCAGCAATATGTTGACGGCATCTGCACCCTCCCCCCTTACCGCTGCGATCGCGGCGGCGGAAACGGACAATATTCTGATTTTGATCCGACTTTCTGGAGGAAACGACGGCCTAAGTACCGTTATACCCATAGATCAGTATGATAGTTACGCAAATGCCCGGCCCAATATCTATATTCCAGAAAGTAAGGTGTTAAAACTAACGGATGAATACGGGATACCCTCCTATATGAAAACCTTGGAGCCCATGTGGGGCGAAGGCCAATTCAAGGCGGTACACGGTGTGGGATATCAAAATCAGAGCCTTTCGCATTTTACGGGCTCGGACATTTATGCCAATACAGATCTTACCACCACCGGGTTCTCAGGTCTGGATACCGGTTGGATGGGGAGACATTTTGAAACCCTTTATCCCGACTACCTGATCAACCCTCCGGCCTCCCCAGCAGCCATACAGATCGGTCAGTTCGGCAACTTGGTGTTCCAGGGCGAGGAGACCAACTATGCCTTTGTGACTTCTAACATAGACCAGTTGGAGGAAATTGCCGAATCCGGGGTAGTCTATGGCTTGGACGATAGCCTTTTTGGGGATTGCATGTACGGCGATCAACTAAAGTTCCTTAGGGGCGTGGCCAATACCACCTATGAGTACGCGGGCCTTATCCATGCCGCCTATGAGCGTGGAAGTAATATGACGCAATGTGTGGAATACCAGGACAATTCATTTGCACGCCAGTTATCCGTTTTGGCCAAATTGATCAAAGGCAACCTGGGCACCAAGGTATATATGATTTCTATGGGCGGTTTTGATACCCATGGCAACCAGCCTTTGGCCCATGCGCGCCTAATGACCAATTTATCGGTCGCGATACAAAGCTTTTATGAGGACTTGGCCTGCACCCAACAGGATGATAAGGTCCTGAGCATGACCTTTTCCGAATTTGGTCGCCGTATCTTTGAGAATGGCTCTAATGGTACAGATCACGGCAAGGCCGCCCCTACCCTCTTTTTTGGATCAGGGCTAAACGGTAGTGCCTTTGTAGGGGAACATCCTACTTTGGACAACCCCGATGGACGCGGCAACCTGGAATACACCATGGATTTTAGGGATCTATACGCCACTGTATTAGCAGAATGGCTCTGTGTAGACATTCCCTTAGTGGAACAACATCTTCTGGATCACCCCTATGCGCCCGTAAACCTCGGCTTTAACTGTAGCGGGGTAGAATTCCCGGATATTGTCTACAACGATGGTGAACCTACAATTCCCGAACCAGGGGAATCCATAATTCCCGATTCCGATCCCAAGCCATTGGATACTTTTGTTCACAAACCGTACTATCCCACGGAAAGTGCACCACATATTTATTTGGAAACACCCGTTATGGCTCATGTGGATATCGAATTGTTCAACATTCTTGGACAAAAGGTGGGCACCCTTTATAACGAAATGATGCCGGAAGGATCCATGGAAATCAACATTAGGGAACGAATCCCCGAACATTTGGCTACCGGAAAGTATATCTATCGCATTCAGGTGCAGGATCAAAAGATGAGCAAATCCGTCATGGTCGCTTAACGCTTATACCATAATATTATAGAAATCCTACTATGCACTATTTTACCTTCGGTATTGCCTTTAGGCATACCGGAGGTTTTTTTGGCTCGTTACTATACCAACATTAACTTGGGGGTTTGACCGCCCCCCGATTACCTGACCAAATTTTTGGGATAAAGTATAGATTCTGGACAAATGCTATAGGACATCCTAATACAACCCATTTACAACAATGGGATTTGTTAGTCCAATTTGCGACACAATAACAGCTCCTTTTCAGAATATTGGCCGTTTCCAAACCTGTTTTCAATATTCGTGACTCCTTGACAAAACCAAGTCATGGCCATTGGGCAATTCCATTTTGTATAATTCTTCCCTTTTGCCAGAGATTCTGGTTTTTTGGAGTATTGTGCCCGTGGCCCTAAAAAAACTGTATTTTTGATGCCATATATTTTGAAAAATATGGCCAAGGACCCGATGCCGAAAAGATACACGATAACCGCCGCACTTCCCTATACCAACGGCCCAATACATATTGGGCATTTGGCGGGCGTTTATGTCCCTGCGGATATCTATGCCCGATTTTTACGATTGACCGGCAATGATGTGGCCTTTATATGTGGCAGTGACGAACATGGGGTGGCCATATCCATGAAGGCCAAAAAGGAAGGAGTAAGCCCAAAGGAAATCATAGACACCTACCACGAGATCATTAAAAAATCTTTTGTGGACTTTGGAATTACGTTCAACAACTATTCCAGGACCTCTGCCGCGGTACACCATGCTACCGCCTCCGACTTTTTCAAGACCCTATATGACCAAGGCGATTTTATAGAGGAAACTACGGCTCAATTGTACGATGCCGAGGCCCAACAGTTTTTGGCCGATCGTTTTGTAACGGGAACCTGCCCTGTTTGTGGCCATACGGAGGCCTATGGCGACCAATGTGAAAACTGTGGCTCTTCCCTCAATGCCACGGACCTTATCCACCCTAAATCCACCATAACCGGTGCCGTTCCCATTTTAAAGGAAACCAAGCATTGGTTTTTACCCTTGGATCGCTATGAGGATTTTCTTCGCGAATGGATTTTGGAAGGCCATAAAAACGATTGGAAACCCAACGTTTATGGGCAATGTAAATCCTGGATCGATGGAGGCCTGGCACCCCGTGCGGTTACCCGTGACTTGGATTGGGGCATTCCAGTACCTGTAAAAGGTGCCGAAGGGAAAGTACTGTATGTTTGGTTTGATGCCCCCATCGGCTATATTTCCTCTACCAAGGAATGGGCCTCCCGCGAGGGCAAAAAGTGGGAACCTTACTGGAAGGACAAGACTACAAAACTGGTCCATTTTATCGGCAAGGACAATATTGTTTTTCACTGTATCATCTTTCCGGCCATCCTTAAGGCCCATGGCGACTATATTCTGCCGGAGAATGTCCCCGCGAACGAGTTCCTGAACTTGGAGGGCCAAAAACTTTCAACCTCCAAAAACTGGGCGGTATGGCTGCACGAATACCTGGAGGAATTCCCGGATATGCAAGATGTACTGCGTTATACCTTAACGGCGAATGCCCCGGAAACCAAGGACAACGATTTTACCTGGGCCGATTTTCAAGCCCGGAACAACAATGAATTGGTAGCCATTTTTGGGAATTTCATCAATAGGGTGGTGGTACTGACCCATAAATATTACCAGGGTAGCGTTCCAGAACCCTCGAACTTCAATCAAGTGGACAAGGAAACCTTGGCACGGTTACGGGATTATCCCCGGAAAATATCAGATTCCCTGGAGCGGTATCGCTTTCGGGAAGCCAGTCAGGAGCTTTTGAATCTGGCCCGTTTGGGCAATAAGTATCTGGCGGACGAGGAACCCTGGAAAGTAATCAAACAAGACGGGGAACGAGTGGGCACCATTATGTTCACGGCCTTACAGATTGCTGCAGGATTGGCTATTTTAAGTGAGCCATTTTTACCTTTTACCAGTGAAAAGCTAAAGAAAATACTATCCCTAGGGACATTGGGCAAAAAAGGATTGGGCTGGAAGGATGTTTACCAAAAAGACGCCCTAATTCCCCATGGTCACATAATTAATCCGGGCCAACTGCTGTTTAGAAAAGTAGAGGACAATGAAATCCAAAAACAATTGGATAAGCTAAAAGCCACCAAAGACATCAATACTTCGGCTACGCTCGGTACACGAGGCTCGGAAAAACAAAATTCTAAGTTAATGCTTCAAAAAGAAACCATCACTTTTGACGACTTTACAAAACTGGATATGCGCGTGGGCACCATTCTGGAAGCCGAGAAAATGCCCAAGACGGATAAATTAATGGTACTTAAGGTAGATACCGGTATCGATACACGCACTATTGTTTCCGGTATTGCCCAAAGCTTTTCCGCCGAGGAAATCATTGGTAAAAAAGTGACCGTTCTAGTGAACTTGGCACCTCGGAAGCTTCGAGGGGTAGAGAGCCAGGGTATGATCCTAATGACCGAGGATGCCAATGGGAAGCTGGTTTTTGTAAATCCAGACGAGGAAGGTGTAGGGAATGGTGCAACCATAAACTAATTACTTTTCAATAGAATTGCCCTTGTCCGGTCGAGCGCAGTCGAGACCTTCATAACAATACCTAAAATGAAATCCTATTTCGTATATATCTTACTTTGTTCAGATGGGTTGACTTATACCCGGGGTAACCAACAACATTTTTAGAAGGTTTGTTGAACATCAAAAAGGCTTGAACAAAAGCTGTTTCACTTTTAGAGACTGTTTTGAAATATGTGATTAGAATTTCTTATAGGTCATTTTTGATGGATTATGAGGCAAAATTTTTGAGCATAGCCTTAGCTACGGTTAAAAATTTTAACAGGGGCGAGCAAAAAGGCCAAGATTTGGCCTTTAGGCGAGGAGCCAGTGGAAGCGGTGGCGGCGCCAAAAAGGGACATAAAAAATAATTGACATATTTAAAACAGTCTCTTAAAAGAAGACCTGTTGAACTCATTTTTCATCAGGAATTCAATGATATAGAGCAAGCCATCTTTTTTGAGAAAAAGATAAAAAAATGGAGTGCTAAAAAGAAGATAGCCCTAGCAAATGGGGAATTTGATATGTTACAAATTTTATCAGAATGTCGGAATGCCACTCATTCCAAGTTCAATTCTTCTAAGAAGAAGTAAGGTCTCGACTTCAGTTAATCTTGAGCGAAGCCGAAAGACTCGACCTGACAAAAAATTAAAATTTGCCCACGAGGGGATAAAAAGGTTTATATAATCCGTTAAGGCTCCATATCCCATTACAAATCCGTATTTTTCTATGGAATTGGAGATTGTTACGTTAAATTAATCGGCAAAAAATGGGTAAATGCAGATGTGGTTTGGAGTTGGACGGTATTTCATGAAAATAATGGGAAGATACATCCCATTTGGACTTATGGCCATATGCACCTTAGGGCCTTTTCAGATGCGCGGGCAAGACCAACGCCCCAATGTTATAGTAATTGTTACGGATGACCAACGTTGGGATGCGCTGGGCGCCATGGGCAACAACGTAATACAAACCCCAAATATGGACCAATTGGCCAAGGAGGGTACGTTGTTCAGGAATGCTTTTGTAACCACTCCCATTTGCGCGGCTAGTAGGGCCAGCATCCTAACGGGGCTCTACGAGCGCAAACATGGGTTTACCTTTGGAACCAAGCCCTTACGCCAAGAATTCATAAACATTTCCTATCCTAAATTGTTGAAGGATGCCGGCTACAAAATGGGCTTTTTTGGAAAGTTTGGGATGAGATTCGAAAATGAACTGGAGAAAACCATTTTTGATGGTTTTGAAACTTCGACCACCAATGGCTATTTTCGATTACGGGGAAAAGGATGGAGCACCCATAGACATTTGACCGACATCACGACGGACGATGCCATTGGTTTTATTGACGGTTTGGAAAAAGGACAGCCTTTTTGCGTCTCCATCAGTTATAATGCACCCCATGCCGATGATACCAATCCAAGGCAATATGTTTGGCCCCAACGGAACGACACCCTTTATCAAAATGTGGAATTGCCAGACATACCCTTAACCGAACGGGCTTACCACAAGGCACTACCGGATATTTTAAGGGATAGCCTATATATGGGCAATATCCGCTATAAATGGCGCTTTGACACCCCTGAAAAGGCGGAGAAGATGATCAAAGGGTATTATAAAATGATAAGTACCGTAGATCAAAACATTGGAAAGCTAAGGTCCTATCTACAACGTAAGGGCATAGCGGAAAACACCATTATCCTTTTCATAGGGGACAATGGCTATTTTTTGGGAGAACGCAAGTTGGCCGGCAAGTGGTTGCTTTATGAGAATTCCCTTAGGGTGCCTTTAATCATTTATGATCCCGCCGGTAGTATTGCCACATCGGATGAAATGGCACTCAACATTGATCTGGCACCCACGGTTTTGGATTATGCGAACATTGCGCAACCCATACAAATGCAGGGAAAAAGTTTAAAGCCGGTAGTACAAAAAACCGGAAATCTAAAACGTGATGCGTTCCTGTGCGAACACCTTTATGATATTCCGTACATTCCCAGGTCAGAAGGGGTACGCACGGGCCAGTATAAGTATTTCCGGTATTTGGGCACAGATACAGAGGAGTTATACGATCTGAAAAAGGACAATTTGGAAATCAACAATTTGGCGTCCAAAAAGAAGTATAGCCAAGTCTTGGAGGCGCTTCGAGAAAAAACAGACCGACTCATCAAAGAAAACTCCAGGTAGGCTAGGTTCCAATTCCCCACAATAAATAAATCAATATATCCCTCCTTTAAAAGATGGTATCAAATTAATTGTACCTCTACTCCATATACGCC
>JBCBSN010000070.1:0-17405 GCA_039819225.1 Bacteroidota bacterium
ATTGATAAGGGAGACTTATGTGGCATGTTTTCTTTGGAACGAATAAGCATATTGCTTTTTATTCAACCATAAAAAGATAGATGCCATTGTGGCAAATGTGGCCGGCCCTACTCAAAAGAAGACCTTATAAGGTAGCATTGTATTTGTAATATCGCTTTTCCGAAGGGGAAGCTTACTAAAAAGTCTTGCATCTCATGTCTAACAGCGAAGCGGTCTTACGTCTTTAAGACTTACCTCAAAAGACTAAAGTGCCCTTTGAACTCCACTTCCTGTCCTGTAAAAGTGTCTGCATATTGGACGGAAAACCAATAGTCGGAAGAAGGCAGAAATGCCGAATCAAAAGTACCGTCCCATCCCCGGCCGTTAGGGCTTAGCACGGCCAGGAGTTTCCCGTAACGATCAAAGATATGAATAGAGATTTGTGCCACGGCCCCGGGCGCATTGGCTCCAAGAATGTTCCACGTATCATTGATGCCATCTCCATTTGGGGTGAAGACATTGGGGTAGTTCACCAACAAAAACGGTTCACTGGCCACCACCTCGCCACAGCCCCCCTTTCCGCGCACGTATACCGTATGCACCCCGGGTGATACGCTCCTGAAGATATTTTCTAGGGTATAGGGCCCTTCAGGGTCATCTAGACTGTATTCATATTCGGAACCATCATCGGTGGAACCATCAACATGTACCGTTACAAGGTTGTCGGAATTCAATAGATGGGAACTGAATTCTATGCTTGTCCGGACTTGGGTAGGAGGTGTGAATTCGGTCACTTGTATTTGATGTTCCTCATTTCCGCCACATAGGATAACTGTCCCCTGCTGGTAGACCCTAAGGGTATACAGTCCAGGTGTCCTTGTATTTAGGATGGCTTCTTCCATACCATCGCCATTAGTGTCGTTGTCTGGAAACCAGTCGTAAACATACCCAGGTCCAAGATCGATTCCAATGGATATACTATCGGAATCGTTTTGTGAATCTAGACATGAATTAATGGTTTCCGGCAGATTCAATTTGGGCTCCTTAAGAATTGTTACGACAAAGCTGGTTTCTTCCGAGCAGTTGGATTCACCAGCGAAAATGTAAAGGGTTTGGGATTCCATTATTAAATCGCCCGCTTGCAACGCAGAACCCGAACCATTGGTTCCGGTATAGTAATTACCCGAAAGTAGCTCCGGAAGTTCAAAAGCTTCGCAGGCCTCCACATCTGGTAGTAGATCGGCTATAGGCAAAGGCTCTATGGTAAGTACGGCCTCTGATACCTCGGTAAGGCACTGATTATCCTGGGATTGCACGGCCACGCGGTAAATGTTGCCATCATTTTGCATTGTCGTATTTACCTCAAGTTGGGGACTGTCCATGCCTATCGGGCTAAAAGTTGTTCCACCATCAGAACTTACGGTCCAGAAATAGGACAATGTTCCCATGCCAGAGGCGGATACTTCGAAGATGATGGATTCTCCACCTTCACAAGAAGAACTATCTGTAAGGGCGGTATCTATTTGCACAAATCCCGGCCTTATGACCCTATTCGGCGAAGGAACCCCGGTATAACCGTCAGTACCGCTGATAACCCGTCCATCATTGTCTACAACTACGGGATTTGGGCCAAGCATACCATCACCATCTTCATCGGTGAAACCGGCTTCAATAACATCAAAACAACCGTCATTGTCGGAGTCGAGATCAAATCGGTCATCCAGGCCGTCCCCGTCCGTGTCCCTGGAGAATCCTGAACCGTATATTCTTCCTTCTATTACGGTGGGCCCGGCGACTTCCTGGTCCACGACAAAGGTATTTGTGGATGTCGAATTGAAATTAAAGCTGTTCAGGGAAGCCCCATTGTACAGTTCCAAGGGAAACAAAGGCCCATTAAAGGTTTTAGAACCGAAAAGTTCTACAGTACCATCTGCATTAAAGATAATACGCAGTATGGGAGTGGCATAATCCGCATTGGTGCCGCCCACGGCACCAAAATCATAGATTTCAGGTATTCCGTCCTGTCCATATTGGCTCCCGTCCCGGAACCTAATGTTCCGATGGGAGGATGGAGGGAAATTACTGAATTCCAACTCGTTATTTAAGTCCAAGGGGTTGTTGAACACCTGTTGCCCGTTTACGGAAAACGAAAACCCATTGTCCAAACGGACAAGATCCAGTATTACGGCACCGTCATCGACACCGGGCAGGGAAAAGACAACATCATTGCCGTTGTCCGTAAAAAAATCGGTTTCGTTCACCGTAGTGTCCGCCTCCTCGGAATCCAGGATACCGTCGTTGTCATCGTCAAGGTCGCAGAGATCGGCGACACCGTCCCCATCGGCATCGGGATTTCCCGAGGCCAACGGATCGCAGGGATCAACATTAACGGTCAATAGGGCACAATGGATTTCCTGGACACAGGGATTGTCCGTATGGGTCGCTAGTACACAGTATTGGGTGCCATTGAGACCTGCAGTATCGGATATTTCCAAGGTGGCCGTATTTGCCCCTGAATAGATGCCCCCATCTGGAATCGGGGTCCCACTGGCCATGGGGTCTCCAAGATACCATTGGTAACGGATTCCCGCATCTGCATTGGTCGCGCTACTATAATCAGGGACACTTCCCGTAAAGTTGGTAGTGCGCTGAGCGGTTGCCGATATGGTAAATTCGGCGGTATCATCCGCATCGGGCTCTTGAACCTCAGGAGCTGTGTCAATGGTAAGTTGAAGCGCTTCATATTCGTTTGCGGTTATCCCGTCGTAGGTGCCCGTTGCCCCGGAGATTATCCTTCCGTTCGCATTTACCGTAAGCCCGGGATTCCCCGGATCGTCGTCGTATGCGCCTCCGGATTCCAGAAAGTCCAGGCATCCGTCGTTGTCGCTGTCGGTATCCAGGGAATCCGGTGTTCCGTCCCCATCGGTGTCCAAGGAACAGCTTTCCCGGAGCTGAAAACGATCAAAGTATAAGAATAACGGGGAATTACCAGGGAGCACAGGGTCATATTCGCCCCCGATGAGTATGGCATAAATGTCGTCAGTAGGGGTAAAGGTAAATTGTACTTCCGTCCAGTCTTCTTCCAAAAGGTTCAACGGTTGGCGTACCAATTCCCGGATTTGCGGGTTAAGAGGCAGGGTAGTTCCGGTCTCGGGAAGCGGAAAGCTCTGCGCTGCGGTGAAGCCGTAAATGACAAAATCGTTATTAATGGGAAGGCTACCGGAAAACAATTGCGCGGCAAGTAGCAAATCCAATTGGTACTGTTGCCCTGCCCGTAAGAATCCGTTCAAGTTGGTGGCTATATATTCGGAAGCGTCACCTGGTAAAGCTGCGCCGCCTACGAATCCCAGTCCGTCATCGGTAGTATAAGATGTAAAGGCTGTGCCCTCATAAAAGTAATCACTGGTTCCCAATAATGACCCATCACCGGTTCCCTGCGCCCAATGGTCCACGCGATCCATTTGGTTTCGATCAGAGGGTAATTCACTATTGTCCTCAAAATCTCCATTACGCAAAAGGGAGGTATTTGTTGGGAGACAGCTCTCTTCGGTATCCAGGATACCGTCATTATCATCGTCCTCATCACAGCTGTCGGCCACCCCGTCCCCATCGGTATCGGTGTTTCCGGAGGTCGCTGCATCACAGGGATCCGTGTTTGTGGCAAGTGTCGCACACAATGTATCCGGGCAGGTACGGCCCGTATGGGATACAAGCACACAATATTGGTTTCCGTTTAGGCCGGAGCTGTCCGAAATATCCAAGGTAGCTGTAGTAGTTCCGGAATATACACCGCTGTCCGTAAGTTGGATTCCTCCAAAGTCGGGATCTCCCAGGTACCATTGGAAGCGAATGCCCGCATCTTCGTTGGTAGGGGAGGAATAATCCGGGATACCCCCGGCAAAAGTGGTAGTGCTTTGGGCAGAGGCAGTTACGGTGAAACTGGTAGGGGCCCCAGAGTTCACGGTCCGATCCGCCGGCCCGCTGGCCGTAATCTGCAATGCGTTGTATTCATTGCCGTTTATGCCGTCATAGATACCGTTTACGTCCGTATCGGTGATCAACCCATTGTTGTTGTCCGTGTCAAAATTAGGGTCATTGCCGTTGTCAATTCCTCCGGATTCCAGAAAGTCGGGGCAACCGTCATTATCACTGTCCGTATCATCTCCGTTGGCAATCCCGTCTCCATCCGTATCAGGTTCCAGATAGGTGTTGGCGATTATTCCGCTGTCGGGAAAGGTTTCCAGGTTATCATATATACCATTGGTTCCGACACTTCCGGTACCGGAATCAATAATTCCGTCCCTATTTGAATCCAGGTTTCCGTTTCCGGCCTCATGCAAGTCGTAAATACCGTCATTGTCACGATCCAGGTCCATATTATCGGAAATGCCATCGTTGTCGGTATCCCGGCATGGTGGGGGGGATATAATGTTTATCTGGATGTCATCTATTAGATTCCCGGCACCGATAATACCACTGGCCGTTGAAACGGCCTCAAATATGAAAACGGTAGTAGGTTGATTCAACGGAACCGTATACTGGCCGGAATGAAAATGCCATTGGGTATTGTTGCTGGATATGGTGGCTTCTACCCCAGCGGTTGCCAATTCTGCACCAATACGGACTTGCATTACGTCTACACCTAATCTTCCTCGATGCCTAAGCGACCATTCAAGTACGGTGCCTGGGGTTGCACTAAGGTCTTGGTATAGTGCCGCGGATTGGTTAGCGTTGATCTCTGCAAATTGATTGCCCTCAAATGCGGGGATTCCGTTAAAACCGTCCGTCCATATTTCTATGGTGTTGTCCGTAGAAGTAGTCTCCCAACCAGGAACGGAATTAGGGGCACCAACGGAATTGTCTGGAAGAAATTCATGTGTGCCTACAACTATCGGTGCCTCAAAACCTCCATTGATAAGCGGTTGTTGGTATGTTATGAAATCGCATTCCCGATCATCCAAAATTCCATCATTGTCATCGTCAAGATCTACAATATCGGGAATCCCGTCCCCATCAAAGTCTTGGGAATGGACGTTTTCCGGCAATACCAACAAAGCGGTAAACAGAATAAACAACGATGCAAATTGGATGGGGGAACATTTTGCCATATTACGTATACTTCGCCTTAACGGGCCAATATTCCTATAACGAAGAAAAAAGAGGATATTGTGCTAAGTCCATTAAAAACCAATCTTTGAGGTAAATGACCCCAAATATTCCGGGGAATGCCCGAATTGCCCAAAAAGATGAGGTAAAAAAGGGGTAAGGAAACGGAAAGGGTCAGAGATTTTTGGCCTGCAGTTCATGAAAGGCATTCGCCTGTAACCGCATAAGTTCCTCTGCCTTTTGCTTTTTGTAGGCATAGACGGCTTCTTCCTCGGCAATTTCCTGATATACTTTGTCATTTAATACCACGTCCGTAGTTAGAATCTTTTTCCGTTGGTCCACTTTTTGACTCACCCAGGTGCGTAAGGTACTTTCTTCCTCCTCCAGTTTTAAATCATATTCGCCTTTAGGCGCCAAGAGTTTAGCGATAATAGGTGCGGTCTCAATGGCCAAAAAGAGGAGAAAGATAAAAAAGGAAGGAAACCAGGGCAGTTTGTTCAGGGCATTGATGCGGGCCATCAGTCCGTCAAAATTGTCGATAATGGGCTGGGAACTTTTGACTACTTCGGCATATTCTGAATTCAGGGCGGCGATTTGCGCTTCCTTGGCCTCAATTTTTTGTGTGTTGGTTTGTTTTAACTGCTGTAGTTCGGCAAGGGCAGCATCGTGCTTTTCCCTTTTCTCCTTGTATACCGGTCCTTTGCCCAGTAACATGGTCCCCGCCCGTCCTTCGGCCTCGGAGATATAGGTGTCGTACAGCGCATTGGTCTCGGTTTCCTTGGTGGTGATTTCGCTTTTTAAGGAGGCGATATCCGCAATGAGCTGATCTACGGCCGGGGTATACTGCAGCGCCAATTGTTCCTTGTTGGCCAGAGTCATCGCATGCTTCTCCTCCAAAAGGACTTGGTCTATTTCCTTTTCAAAAATCTTCATTTCCAAGGGCTTGGAGATAACTACGGCAATAATGATGGCCAAAATGATTCTCGGAAACGCCTGGAGCAGTTCCTTTCCAAAGCGATTCCGCTTTTTAAGGGTGGATACGATAAAACGATCCAGGTTAAAGATCAATAACCCCCAAATCAGTCCAAAGAAGAGGGATGAATATAGGTTATCAAAAACGGTGTAAAGGGCATAGGTACAGGCAATACAGGCCATAAGGGCTGTAAAGAATACCGTGGCCCCGATTCCGGCATATTTGTTCCGTTCCCCTTGGGAACAGGTTTCCAAAATAGCGGTATCCGCCCCGGAGCAGGCGATAAAAAAGCGTTGTAACATAGTTAGGTGTTCTTTGATCGATGATGAACTCACCTATTAGAACGCGGTTTATAGGATTTTGTTACAGAAAACCCTCCAAAAACCAATTTTGAAGATTTTGGATTACCCCGTCCCAGGAATTGATTCCCATGAAAAAGGGCCGCCATACAGGCGGCCCTTCGAACTTAAAGGGTCATCTTTATTGGGAACAATTAATAGTTTCTGGGTTCCCCGATCTGGGTGCCGATTACGCTTTGGTAAGGCTGTGTAATTACGGGACAGTTAATAATTGCTCCTGTTGCGGTCAACAGGTCGGATAATGAATTATCAAGAGGTTCCGGGTTGACATTTCCCCTGAATGGAATCAGGATACCTTCTTCCAAAAGATCGTTTATTTGATCAAAGCTGGTGAGAATAGGCCGATCTTCCTCCGGAACGGTAAATTCGGTAATATGGGCGTCCCACATTGGGGCGTACCTAACGTCGCTGGGATCTATAGGGAAGGTATTCGTTGGATCTTGTACTTGTCTGTCACTTAATGAAGCGGCATTCAGGCCTTGTACCCCAAGTCCGTCTCCATTGTCAAAGGTCCTTCCGTTGGCCGTCGGGCTAAAGGGCAACATAGATCCTCCAGGAAAGACCCCAAAGCTGGGAAGGTTGGCCAACTTGGGTGCAAACACGCCCAACTCTATAGCCGCAGGCGCAGGATCGGAGGTGTCCGTTACGATATGGAAATAAAAGGGCTTGCCATCATGCCATCCATCCAAGAGCTGCATAACAACAGAGGCTTTATTTTTGGCCAAATTTGGGTTGTTAAAGTCGTCCTCTTGTTCTGGTCCATTCCCAGCTGGGTTGGGAATTCTGTCGTGAATCCCTGTGCTGTTGGCCACCAATTGTGCATTTATGACAATATTGGTGTGTGGCAATACCACATAAGATGACCAATTATCGTCCGCTACGGCCCCAGGAGTAACCGATGCAGGGGGAAACCCTACCAAAAGTCCATCTTCGGAAGCACCACCTGCCGTCAGGGATCGTTTTGGCGAAAAGTCTACTGATCCCTTAAAAATAAGTCTTCCGTCATCGGTCCAAGTGGCGTATTGCTCCCCTCCAGATCCAATGGCGTTTGCCATGCGAGGAGCGTATATCACACCTAGCTTATCGGCAAAGTAGCGGTCAGAAGCTTCCGTGATGACATAATATCCTTCCCTTCGTTCCCCGTTTGGCAAGGTCTCCCAGCCCTGGAACATGGGAAACCGTGCTGTAGGACCGGCGGGAACCACCGACCTGTCCGTTCTAAAATCGATACCCAAAACGCTGGGCAGGAAAACATTTTGTTCCGGCGTAAAGGTCAAAACGGGATTATTGGCATCATAAGGGACGCCCCCGTCCTCCTCAATACTTTCCAATAAGAAATCTGCCTGTTCTCCAGCAGTGGTTCCAGGGTCGTCGTCATCGCCGCCCCCAACAAAATCATCTACAAAATCACAGCTGGCCAAAGAAATACTCAAGGCAAGGGCTACAAGGTAAAAAAAGTTAAATCGTTTCATTTTTAATGGTTTTAATTACAATTTAATTACAGTGTTACTACTAAAATCTTGTATCCCCATTACTAGGTCTGACAGATTTTACTTTTCTTACGGTAATTATTTTTTCTTTTATAAAAGTTTTGGTAAAAGTCTGATAAGCAGTTGCTTATTGGTGTGTTTTTAACATAATCAGTTGGAATGTCCTAGGCATTGAGGTTGCCCGTTGTGGATTTGTCATAGAACTGTGATGCTTTACACCGAGGCAGGGATAATCTGCCCTTAATTTAAGCATAGGACCAACAGGCCCGGACGGGTTTTATTTAACTATAACGAATAACAAAATTGTGGGGGAATGGGAGATAGATGGAATAGAATCCACCCTTGGTAGGAGGAAATTCAACCCTTCCCAGGAGTGGAACTTTAGCCATTTTAAAGACCGAAGCTTATACACATTACACCGAGTATTGGCTTCTGAAGAAGTGTTCCAGGCAAGGTAGTGGGAACGGCTTTTGGATACGTTGGAAATAAAATGGGGCGGGGACGATTTAGGATTTTTTCAATGGATCAGAACATCTTAGGGATAGGCCGGGGACATTGATGTTTTCCAGGACGATCTTTTCCTTTTTGTTTTTGACAAAGACATGCAGAGCCTCCCCCGTTGAAATGGGTTTACTGTAACAGTAGTATTGGGCATAGGAACAGCAGCTTTTCTTAAACTTAAGGAGACGGTCGGCCAAGGTGTTGCACATTTCGGTATCGTTTGCCATAAGGAAGACGAGTTGCACTTTTTTCAACGGAGTTCTTGAATTTAGGCTGGTTTTTATAGTTTCCGTGGAAATCCTAACCTCTGGCCGTTCCAGGTTTTCGTGCCGAGTCTCCACTTTGATGGTGCCATTTTTATGAAGCACCTCAATAGCCCTATCTGCATTAATTTTCTTTCCGTTGTGGAAAAAAATGGCATCCTTTTGGGCCATTTCCCGAATGTGTTCTACCGGGGATTTTGGCGCTGGGGGAACGGGCGGGGTCTTGGGTTTTGGTATTTTCATTTCCTGGGCTTCCCGTTCCATCTCCAATGCCTTTTGTTCCATTTCCAGGGCTTTTTGCTCAAGTTCGAATGCTTTTTGCTCCATTTCTTGACGTTGGGTTTCCATTTCCAAGGCTTCGCGCTCCATTTCCCTTTGTTCTTTCTCGCCTAGCGTAGCCTGTTGCTCCATCTCTTGATATTTGGACTTAATGTCTCGGGCCTGCCTTTCGATAACCAGGTGTTGTTCCGCCATAATTTGTGTCTGTCGTTCCATTTCCAGTTGCTGTTGTACCATTTGCTCTTGCAGAACGGATAGTTCCTCATGCAGCTCCAGTGGCGGTAGCGGAGCTTTGGGAGGTTCGGGAAAATCAGGGAAAGGTTCGGCCTTTTCTCTTTGGGCTTCGGTCATATGGCCATGGAGATAAACAAGTCGGTCTACATCTGAACCTTTGATGAAAATAGAATCGTCCTTGGCCAACATTTTGTTGTATTTGGCCGCAAGGGCATTGTACTCCCGCATCTGCTTTTTGGTAAGTCCGTCTTGCCGGGATCGCTCGGTGGACAAGAGGGAATCATCCTCTGGATCGGCTTTATGGGAGGAAGACGGCGTAGCGGATCCTTCGGGAAGGGTTTTTGCGACAGGATTCTCCAGAATCACGGTTTTGGTTTCACTGAACCCAAAGAGCAAAAGGGCCAGAAGCGGTAGCATAAGACCACATCGTATAGCTATGGCCGATTTTGATGTTCTTTTTTTCATGATGGTAAAACGTTTTTTGATATTTCGACTTCGCTCAGCACGAATGAACGAAAATGATGAATGGTTGATAGCATTGGCCATTCCCATACCAAAGGGGAATGGCCGATATTGATTTGATGAATAAACTAGGACTGTTTCTTGGTAGGAGGCTGTTGGGATTCCCTGTTCGGTTACGGCACGATCGGCCAAAAACTCATGGTTCATCTTTATGGTGTTCCGCATCAAAAGGAGTAAGGGGTTGAACCAAAATAGGATTTGAAGGATTTCCAAAAAAAGGATATCCAGGCTGTGTTTCTGTGTGGCGTGGGCTTCCTCGTGGAGTAGCACTTCCCTGGGAATCCTTTTGGCCCTAAAGAGGGAACGGTTTAAGAATACAAAGTTGAGAAAGGTATGGGGCAACGTCTTTTCTTGAAGCAGTACAAGGATACTATGTTTACGTCTGAGGCGTGGATTATGCTGAATGCGCCGAAATACCAGGAAGAGATTCCGCGCAAACCGAAGAGCAAAGAAAACAGCGCCCAAAAAGTAGATGCCCCAAAGCCATGCATAAGGATTTTGGGGGCCACTTTCTGAAACATAGAAATGGGCCATAAGGCTTTCACCGCTATTTTCCATATAGGAGGTTTCCAAGACAGGGCCGGCAACTTCAACATATTCCGTAAAGGTGATCCAGGGAAAGGCAAAGGCGCATGCCGTGGCGATCAATAGGTAAAAACGTTTTAGGGCATGCATGTTTTCCCGCTCAAGGAAAACTTTGTAAAAGATCCAAAAGAGGGCCAGGCAGGCGCTGGATTTTAGGATGTAGGGTACCATGGTCATTTCCGGGGTTTTTTGGTCGGTAAATTATCGATTTCCCGATCTATCAATTTGCGAAGATCCTCCAGTTCTTCCTTGGTAAGATCGGTTTCCCGGGTAAAGAAGGACGCAAATTGCGATGCACTGTCGTTAAAAAAGTTCTTGATCAGCCCGTTTACATGTTTGGCGAAATAATCTTTCTTTTTTACCAAAGGATAGTATTCCCGGGACCGGCCTATGCTTGTGTAGGACACGAAACCCTTGTCCGTCATCCGCTTTAGTAGGGTTGCCACTGTGGTGACGGCGGGTTTTGGGTCGGGATAGGCCTCCAGGAGATCCTTCATAAAGGCCCGTTTCTGCCTCCATAGCATGTTCATCAATTCTTCTTCGGACTTGGACAATTGCATTTCTACGTTTTTTGGCATTTGCTCTACAAACATAGAATAAATATTTAAATTCTACAAACATAGAATAATATTTAAGTCTATAATTATACTTGATTTTAAGTGTGCTATCGTATTAGCCCTTGTAAAGCATCCTTTTTACACTGGTTGAGGCATTCGTTTGCCTTACGTCCAGGCGGCGGAAAGCAGGACAAGGAATATAGTGGAAAGCACTACCTAAGGCACCCTCCCAAAAGACAGGTGTTATCCTATTCCTTTAACTTGGAAAAAAAATGATAGAAATAGGGAATGGTCTCAATACCCTTCAGGTAGTTCCAGATACCAAAATGCTCGTTGGGGGAGTGGATGGCATCGCTATCCAGCCCAAATCCCATAAGTACGGTCTTGCTCCGTAATTCCTTTTCAAAAAGGGCCACTATAGGAATGCTACCGCCGCCCCTTTGGGGTACTGGCGGCTTGCCAAAAGAGGCCTCATAAGCCTTGGCGGCGGCCTTGTACCCAATATGGTCTATGGGCATAACATAGGCCTGGCCCCCATGGTGGGGAGTAACCTCTACGGTAACTCCGGGAGGGGCAATACTCTCAAAATGTGTCTTAAAGAGTTCAGTAATCTCCATCCAGTCCTGATGGGGGACCAGGCGCATGGAAATCTTGGCGTAGGCCTTGCTGGCGATAACGGTTTTGGCACCTTCCCCTGTATATCCTCCCCAGATACCGTTGACATCCAAGGTGGGCCGTATGGAATTCCGCTCGTTGGTGGTAAATCCTTTTTCGCCATGTACGGCCTGGATATCCAAGGCGCGTTTATAATCTTCTAAATCAAAAGGGGCCTTGGCCATTTCCGCGCGTTCCATATTGGAAAGCTCCTCTACCTTGTCATAGAAGCCGGGAATGGTAATATGGTTGTTCTCATCATGGAGCGAGGCGATCATTTGGGTGAGGATATTTATGGGGTTGGCCACGGCGCCGCCGTATAGTCCCGAATGCAAGTCGCGATTGGGACCGGTAACGGCCACTTCCACATAACTTAGCCCACGGAGTCCGGTGGTGATGGAGGGCACGTCTTGGGCAATCATTCCCGTGTCCGATATTAGGATAACATCATTGGCCAATTTTTCACGGTTTTCCGCCACAAATGCCGCCAAGCTGCTACTTCCCACTTCTTCCTCGCCCTCTATCATGAACTTTACGTTACAAGGTAATTGATTGGTCCGTACCATAAATTCCAATGCCTTTACGTGCATATAGAACTGCCCCTTATCATCGCTGGATCCCCGGGCAAATAGGGCTCCTTTGGGGTGCAATTCCGTTTCTTTGATCACCGGTTCAAACGGGGGTGAATCCCAAAGATCTAAAGGATCCGGTGGCTGCACATCATAATGCCCATACACCAAAACGGTAGGCAAGGTCGGATCTATGGTTTTTTCGCCATATACGATTGGGTAGCCCTGGGTCTCGCAGATTTCCACAATGTCGCAGCCGGCCGTTTCCAGTGCCGATTTTATGGTTGACGCCATATTGATCACGTCTTGAGAAAAGGCAGAATCCGCGCTTATGGAAGGGATTTTTAAGAGTTCAATGAGTTCTTGCACAAAACGATCCTTGTGCTGTGCGATGTATTCCGATATGTTTTGCATAAAATGAAGACTATATTTTTATAAAATTACTAAAGAACTTTGGAAACGATCCAAACTTTTTGCGTCTTGGCCAAACTGTCAAGGGCACAGGCAATTTCCTTTGCCATAAAATGTTCTACACAATCAGAACTCGTCTTGAGTTGTTTTGTTTAAGCGAAAAATCAAGATTTTGTGTCCAAATGTCCCGCACGTTCGAGATTGAGCTGCATCCGCCTTTGGCGGACAGAGGGAGAAAAAGACAAGGTTTGGGCTAAAAAGAAGATTTTGCAGCAAATAACAACAACTCAAGACGAGTTCTTAATTTTTAACCTATATTTGCAACCCGTTAAAAACGGATCTGCGGGTGTGATGGAACTGGTAGACATGCTAGACTTAGGATCTAGTGCCGCGAGGCGTGGGGGTTCGACTCCCTTCACCCGCACTTCACTTTCCTGGAATAAGTTTTAAAAGCTTCTCATTTTAGAGGGGCTTTTTTGTTTGGGCACAACATTTCTCCTTATTTCTTGTCTAAATGTCAATTCATTATAATTGAATTCACTTGAGGTCAATATTTATTGATAGCTTAAGTAAGCGGGTCGTTAGCTCTCATAAAGCGTTAGTTTTGAAAATCACCGGAACAATTCCAGTAGTTCCCCATTCCAATCGGGGAACAATACGGATGTTTCATCAATATTCAAATGTTTAGAGACCACCGTGGCAAAATAAGAGCGGAAATCCGTGGTGACAGGTAAATCTCGATTGTCCTCAAGATTTTCAAAAGCCAATTCGGGGAAATTGCCGTATATCTTTCCACCATTCACGCTGTTACCCAAAATAAAACTGCATGAAGCTCTCCCATGATCGGTTCCAAAGGAACCATTTTCCAAAACGGTACGACCAAATTCGGTCATTGTCATAACCACCACATCATCTTGCAGAGTGCCCAAGTCTTTCCAAAAAGCATCAATGGATTGAGCCAGATCCCTTGCCCTAAGCGTAAATCCACCATAATCTATATTTTGCCTACTATGGGTATCCCAACCGTTACTTTCAACAAATGCAATTTCCAATCCCGCATTGGCCTTAATAAGTTTGGCTGTTTGCTTCAAGCCCATGCCCAATGGCGACATGGGGTAAATCGAATTGGGATTTACCGGTTGGTTCAATACATCCAGAGAAGCCATCATTTCTGCTGCCTCGATATTGTATATGCCGGCATTTGCTAGATCAGCCATGGCTTCTTTTTGGTACAACTGTTTCAATTTTTGCAGTTCTTTAAGCTCCTCTGTGGAAAAACTCAGATCTGATAGGTTCTCAACCACGATATGCGCATTTTCTCCATAAAACGAACGTGGGGAAGTTGGCGTAAATGAAACTGCTTTGAACGGGGTAGCGTCATGCCCCATAGCTCCTACGGCCCGGTTCAGCCAACCGGATTCTGTTCCCTTGATTCCCGGCGTACCGCTTTCCATGAAGTCCTGGGCATCAAAATGGGACCGATTCGCCACGGGAGAACCCACACCATGCAAAATAGCCAGAGTACCGTTTTCATAATAGGGTGCAAGTGGGGCCAATTCAGGGTGGAGTCCAAACGCTCCGTCCAAATCCAGTAATTTCCTTGATGCATCACGCGTTGCAGAAAAAACCAAGTTTGGTCTATGTTTTCTTAGGAAAGCATTATCGATGGGTTGTACAGCGCTGATGCCATCCATGGCACCTCTTTGAAAGATACATACCAGCACTTTTTTACGTTGAAAAGGAGCGGGTCGCGAAATGGAGATGGCAGCTTGGGCCACAAAACTTGGTACGCCCCCCAATGTTGTTGTAAACAGGGACAGGCCGTTAGTCTTTATAAAACTCCGGCGACTCCATTGCTTATTTCCTTTCTCTTCACACATCTTTATTGTTTTTGAAACCGTGGACTACCCAACTCGCGCTTCCATTCACTGGTACTAAATTTTGCGGGCAATTGTATCCCAGCTATTTTGTTGGAAGTGAGCGCATCGGCAAATTTCATTCTATTAATGAGTCCTGTACCACTTGTCCAATACGTTTTGGTATCGGGGAAACCCATAGGTACTTGATAGGCATAAATGGGCTCGCCCATACGCACGATCCATTGCAGGGCTTCTTGTTCCGAACTGATTTCGGCCTCACTGGACCGCAATGCCGATGCGACATATTCAAAGGGTGTCTTTACCTTGGCATAGGCATGTCGAGGATCCCAAAATTCCTCTGCTTCCAACATTGTGCGCATCATGGTTGGGATATGACCGGCATTTGAAGTATAGGCTTTGGCCACTTTATCAATTAGCGCTTTTGGGGCATCGTCACTTACGAAACGTTTGACCAGTTTGGCACTAATGAACTGAGCGGTAGATGGGTGGGCAGCCAATGTTTCTATGGCTTCGATACCTTGTTCATATCCTCCTTTTTCGGAAAATTGTCTCCCCAAAAAAGTTTTGCTTCCTGAATCATGATGGGTACTGTCAAAAAAGAAAGCACCCTGTAAGAACGATTTTTTATTTTTTTTGATACCCTGTTTGATGAAAAAACTGAGCAGCCAATGGAATCTAATTAACAACGGGTTCACTTTCCAGCCACTTAATATTCTGGATAGTTCTTCGACGTCGCTTTGCGTGTAACCGCCATCTACTCCTAAGGTGTGCAATTCCAAAAGCTCGCGTGCGTAATTTTCGTTGATGCCCGGCATCTGTAAAAACTGCCGGAATTCTGATTCCAACAACTTTTTTGCAGGGGGCTTCCGTCTATCCAGTGTTCGTGCATTTTCGTCCGCATTGGAATGATTATTATCAAAATAAATCAACATGGCCGGGTGATGAGCACTTGCTTTGAGCATTTTATCGTAATGTCCCAGCACATTGGCCCTAATTACATCCTGATCATAAGACAGCACATACGGTGCTGTGTCATTGACCCGAGTGATGGACACATTAAGGTGATTGAACCAAAAATCTGCCAGTGTTTCTTGAATTTGGAATGGGCTATGAACGGCACGATACAATTTTTGGGCACGTAGCTGGTACATTAGTTCCATGAAGTTTCCAAATTCCAATTCCTCGAAATATTTAAGAAGAAATTCGCCGCCCTCCAATTCATAAATCGCTCGCCTATCCACATTGGCCACGGAAGCGTTGATGGTCGCCAACATTTCGTTGACGAGCAGTTTTTCTTCCAGCTCCTTTTTGAACTTCTTGTCCTTTCGGAATTTAATACCCATTAAAATCAATGAAATGCCCGGGCTGGGATACGTCTTCGCAATTTCCTCTAGGGAAAGTTTGGTGATAGGGAAACGACTTTCCACTTCTCTCTTGAAACTATATTTTGAAGCTAAGGACAATTGTCTGCCCAGCCAGTTTTCGAGACCTTCGGATTTGATTTCCTCAATCAGACCTGGGGTTGCTCCGAAAGTAAGCTTTGAGACCGCATAGTCGATAGCTTCGTTCTCCGAAAGCCCCATGGTTCTGTAAGGTAGGTTTTTAAAAAGCATTGTTCTATAGACTACAATATGATGTATACCGGCTTGATTTCAAACGAAAAAAAGGGGGTGTTATTATTTAGGGGGCCAATGATTACCAGTAAGATGGATAAATTTTTGAATGGTTTAATTCAAGAGCTTGAATTTCCTTTTCATTAAGTCCAATTTTTATAGTTTCTGGGAAATTGATTTTAAATTTTCCGGCTCCAAAGGGATAAGGTTCATTACTGACTGTTTTATCTTTAATTGCTGGGTTATACAACGATCGAATCAAGACCATAACACTCACTGCCGATGTTTCTTAGAAAACTTTGGAACGAAACCAATCCATGCTGAATTAACGGAATATCGATTTATTTTTCCTTCACCTTTCAAGGTTTCAAGATGTTCTTTCGCATAGTCAAAAAGAGTCAGGCTCGAATTTGGGTTGTAAATTCCACTCTTTCATTTGTCTTGCAGAAGCGTCTTTGTTCTCTGTTTGAAGTGATATTAATCCCCTTCTCGCCTCAGAAAGTTTAGAAGTAATTAAATTGTTCGGTTCTTCAGCGTTTGGGTTGGACTTTTTGATTTCAAGATTCCTTGAACCCCACTCTTCCAGTTGGATATATTGACCAATATGCTTAAAGGGGGAACGTCTATTTTTTGTAATGCAAATGGCAAGAGGATAAAGGCCTTGGGAATTTGGCTTCTTGCGTAGAACGATTTTTGCACTTGCTGACATGGCTGACTTGTTTTATTAGCGAAAGTCAAATCAGGTACAACATTTTGTCAAAAATGTACTCTAAAGATACATAATTCCTAGGTTATTTGGGTACAACATAGGTACAACAAATATTGAAATGAACTGATTTTGTTTGACTTTAAATAAAATTGAAAAACACTTAAATCATTGAATATGAATTGTTTTGTGTTTTATTGGAGCAAGATATGCAAGACTTAGGATATAGCGCCGCGAGGCGTGGGGGTTCGGCTCGCTTCACCCGCACTTCACTTTCCTGGAATAAGTTTTAAAAGCTTCTCAATTTTAATGGGCTTTTTTGTTTCTCTAGGGCCTAGGGACAATATTTTCCGGCTTCTTGCCTTAGGGTTTGAGGGACAACTCGAAGATTTCAAGTAAGGCCAATTCATATTTCAACTATAGCTATAGGAGGTTTCACTATTGCGTTTGGTCGTTTCACCTTAAAAATCCCATGTTGCTCTGGTGCGGTAGATACTTTTGTTCCATAATTATTTAAAAACAATACAAATGAAGTCGATTAAGCACGTTTTAATTCTAGCAGTGATAGCACTCACAGGTACAACAGCGGTGGCCCAGCAGAGCCCAGTAACAGAGGAGCAGAAGGCTCAAATGGAAGCACAACTCACAGCGTATTTTGAAAAGCTGGATTTATCCGAAGAACAAAAACCATTTTTCTTGATTTCGGCAACCTTTGTTTTTTTTT
>JBCBSN010000071.1:0-16927 GCA_039819225.1 Bacteroidota bacterium
ATCTTTCAAAATCTGGGAAATCCCTGGTAATTCTATAGCTCTCCGAAACAAGTTTTAAACCTTCCTGCCAAATCTTCAATCTTTTAAAATTATGTCTTCCCATTCTGTCTAGGCTCTAGGTTCTAACCCTCTAGTTTCTCAAAGGTTTCCCCGTTTTCAACATATGCTGTATCCTTTCCAGGGTTTTGCGTTCCGTACAAAGGGACAAAAAGGCCTCCCGTTCCAAATCCAAGAGGTACTGTTCGCTAACCTGGGTGGGTTCTGACAAATCGCCCCCGGCCATTACGTACGCTAATTTGTTGGCAATTTTTTTGTCGTGTTCACTTATGTAATTGCTGGCCTCCATTGCATCGGTCCCTACGAGGAACATGCCCAAAGCCTGTTTGCCCAAAACGCGTACATCGGTTCGTTGGATTGGTTGGGTGTAACCCCCTTCTGCCATTAATCGGGCATATGCCTTGGCCGTTGCAATTTGCCGGTCTTTGTTTACTACTACAATGTCCTTTCCTCTTTGTAGAATCCCCAAATCATAGGCCTCATAGGCCGATGTGGATACCTTTGCCATACCTATGGTAAGAAAGTACTCCTGTAGTACGTTGAGTTCCACATCGTTCTTTTTAAAAGTATCCTGGGCGCGCAGAGCGAATTCTTTGGAACCGCCGCCTCCCGGTATCACCCCAACCCCGAATTCTACCAGTCCAATGTACGTTTCTGCCGCGGCTACTACCTTATCTGCATGCAAGGAAAGCTCACAGCCCCCGCCCAAACACATGCCATGAGGAGCCGATACTGTAGGGATTGCCGAGTAGCGCATACGCATCATGGTGTCCTGGAACAGCTTTATAGCCATATTCAGTTCATCATACTCCTGTTCCACGGCCATCATAAAGATCATGCCTATGTTGGCGCCGACCGAAAAATTAGCTGCTTGGTTACCCACTACCAAACCCTGAAAATCCTTCTCGGCCAGGTCAACGGCCTTGTTTAATCCGGAGAGCACATCGCCTCCGATCGTATTCATTTTAGATTGGAATTCCACATTTAAAATACCATCGCCCAAATCTTCAACAACAACACCGCTATTCTTGAAGACGGCATTGGATTTCCGGATATTGTCCAGAATGATAAAGGCATCCTGACCCGGGACTTTTTCCATGGATTTTTTGTGGATGTCATAATAATAGGTAGCCCCATCTTCTACAGCATAAAAGGAATCTACACCGCTGGCTTTCATGTCTTCTACCCAAGTTGCGGCTTTTTGCCCTTCGGCCTCAATGAACTGTAGTCCTTTTTCCAGCCCAATGGCATCCCAAATTTGAAAAGGTCCATGTTCCCAACCAAAACCGGACTTCATGGCATCGTCTATCTTATAAAGGTCATCCGTGATTTCGGGGATACGATGGGATACGTAAGCGAACAGTTGTCCAAAACTCTTTCTATAGAACTCCCCAGCCTTGTCCTTGCCGTCCACCAGAACCGAAAATCGGTTTACGACTTTGTCTATGGTTTTGGTGAGCTCCAGGGTGGCAAACTTTGCACTTTTTTTGGAACGGTAATCCATGGTATCCAAATCCAAGGTCAGGATTTCGCTTTTTCCCTTGGCATCTTTTACCTTTTTGTAAAAGCCCTGGCCAGTCTTGCTGCCCAGCCATTTGTTCTCCATCATGGTATTGATGAATTCCGGAAGTTTAAAAAGGTCATGGCGTTCATCTTCCTTGCAATTTTCATAAATACCATTGGCCACATGTGCCAGGGTGTCCAGACCTACAACATCAACGGTCCTGAAGGTGGCCGATTTAGGTCTGCCAATGACCGGACCGGTAAGCTTATCCACCTCTTCGACCGTCATTCCCAAATCCTTAACCATATGGAAAAGGCTTTGAATACTAAATATACCTATGCGGTTACCGATAAACGCAGGAGTATCCTTGGCCACTACGGAGGTCTTTCCCAAGAACTGTTCCCCATAACCATTTAAAAACTCCAAAACTTCAGGAGCTGTCTTTGGCCCTGGAATTATCTCGAAAAGCTTTAAATAACGTGCCGGATTAAAAAAGTGCGTACCACAAAAATGCCTTTGAAAATCCTCGCTGCGATCTTCGGACATAAAAGCGATGGGAATGCCTGAAGTATTAGAGGTAATGAGGGTACCCGGGGTACGATGTTTCTCAAGCTTTTCAAAAACCTGTTTTTTGATATCTAAGCGTTCCACGACCACTTCTATAATCCAATCTACTTTGGCTACGCTGGCAATGTCATCCTCAAGGTTTCCAGTGGTAATGCGACCGGCAAATTTTTGATGGTAAATAGGGGAGGGCTTGGATTTTAGTGCAGAGGCCAAGGAATCGTTTACCAAACGATTTCGTACGACCCTATCGTTTAGACTAAGCCCTTTGGCCTTTTCTTTTTCATTGAGTTCCCTGGGTACAATATCCAATAAGAGTACTTGAACGCCAATATTGGCAAAATGACAGGCGATTCCACTGCCCATAATGCCCGAACCAATGACGGCCACATTCTTTATATGCTTTTTGTCCATTAAATTGAGGGGTTTGCTGTGTTCTTTAGGTGTATTTTCTTTTCTGCTATGAGTTGACAAATAGTATCGGTCACTTCAAAAAAATGTTTCAATTTTTCTTCGGATAAATGTTCCCGTATCGCTTCGTTAAAGCGGAGCACCACATTTCTGGAATCTGTTCTTTTTTCCAGGCCAAAATCCGTCAAATGAATCAATACGCCACGGCCATCCTTGGGATTGGGCCTCCTCTCGATCAGCCCTTTTTTTTCCATACTTTTTAAAATCCTGGAAAGGCTGGTCGCCTCCATCCCCATTTTAGGACCCAATGCCGTTGAGGGTGTTCCCTCTTTTGGGTCAATGCTCAACAGGGTAAAACCTACGGCCATGGTAGAACCGAATCCCTTTGCCTCCTCATTGTACATTCTAGCAACAGCTTGCCACGTGGCCCTAAGGGCATAATCAATAGTTGTTTCTTTCATTGGTTGGTGGTTGCCCTTCAAAGATATAAAAATTTATTATGCATGCATAATAAAAACTGTAATTTTTTGAGCTTTTAGAGATGACATGGAAGGGCGGAAATTTGACCTTCGTCCTGGCTGCCTTGTTTTAGCAGTGGGGCATTTTTATATAAAAAGAAGTAGGCCTTTTGACTATTGCTTAGCAGACACAGACTAATTAAAAGGTAAGAAACCGCAGCACCTACAGGGTGTCCATCTAAGAACTAAGAAGTTTTTGCCTTTTTTAATGTGGTTCGTTGTAAATTTTAAAAACTATGCGGTATTCGGGGGTGGTATCCGTTTATCAATTAATAGGGATAACGCCCATAAATATCCTTATAGAGCTCTCTATAGATTTGCTTTATGACCTTTCTCCGGAGTTTAAGCGTAGGAGTAACGTGCCCTTCATCTATGGTCCAAGCACCGGGGGTCAATCGGAATTGTTTTATTTTTTCCCACTTGGCAAACTTTTCATTGGCCCAGTCTACCTCCTCTTGGTAGCGTTCCTGTACTTTTTCGTGGGCTATCATTAAGGCATTGTCCGCAAACTCCAGTTCATGGCGCCTTCCCCATTCCCTAAGGAATTCAAAATCGGGCTGTATAAAGGCGGCCGGCATTTTTTCGCCTTCGCCAATAACCATGACCTGCTCAATAAAACGGGATTGCTTCAATCGATTTTCCAACAATTGGGGTGCCACGTACTTTCCTCCCGAGGTCTTGAACATTTCTTTCTTACGATCTGTAATCTTTAAAAAACCATCAGTGTCGATTTCCCCAATGTCCCCGGTATGGAAGTATCCGTCCTTGAGCACCTGGGCGGTACGCTCCGGTTCTTTGTAATACCCTATCATTACTTGGGGACCTTTTACACATATTTCACCATCTTCCGCAATTTTCACTTCGGTACGGTCCAATAACTTACCCACGGTGCCGATACGAAATCCGCCATCCCTCATGTCGTTAACGGAAATCACCGGAGAAGTCTCCGTAAGACCGTAACCCTCCATCACCCCGAACTCCGCGGCATTAAAAATTCGGGCAAGTCTAGGTTGAAGGGCGGCACTTCCGGAAGCGATCAAACTCAGATTGCCTCCAAGTCCTGCCTTCCATTTACTAAAAATAAGCTTTCGGGCCAAAGCCAACTTCTTTTCATACCACCACCCATTTTGCCCATAGGGTTCATATTTTAGGCCCACTTTAACGGCCCAAAAGAAAAGCCCTTTCTTGATACCCGATAAATCCGCCCCCTTGGCAATGATTTTGTCGTACACTTTTTCAAGAAGCCGGGGAACCGCTGTCATTACATGGGGTTCTACTTCCTTCAGGTTTTCACTAATCTTGTCCATGGCTTCGGCAAAGTAGATACTTACACCGGAATATTGGTAGAGATACATCAACATACGCTCGTATACATGGCATACGGGCAAAAAGCTCAGGGCCTTGGTATTTCCATAATCAATGGGCAAACGCTTAAAACTCTCCAAGGCATTGCTCACGATATTACTATGGGATAGCATTACCCCTTTTGGGGTACCAGTAGTTCCCGAGGTATAGATTAAAGTGGCCAAATCGTCCGATTTAACCGTCGCCTTTAATTTTTCCACTTCTTCTTGATTGGACTCATCCGCACCTAACTCCAATACCTCGTTCCAATTTTTGCAATCCTCCAATTCATCAAAGGAATACACTTCCTTCAAGTTCGGGACTTTATCCCGAATGGCATTTACCTTATCGAATACCTCTTTACAGGAAACAAAGCAATATTTGGATTCGGAGTGATTCAATATATACGCATAATCCTCTTCCGATATGGTAGGGTATAGCGGCACGTTTTGGGCACCGGTCTGTAAAATCCCAATATCCATAATATTCCATTCCGTTCGGTTGGTCATGGAAACCAAGGCAACTTTGTCATTGGGGCCTACGCCCAATCGTAAAAGCCCTCTGCTTATCGCATTCGCTTTTTGGACATACTCCTTCGTTGACGTGGCAACCCATTTTCCATTGTACTTGGTAACCAAGGATTTTTCCAAGTTGTATTTTTCCAGTTGATAATAAGGAAAATCAAAAAGCCGAGTGATGTTTTGCATATTAGGTTTCCATTAAGTAACTGCAAAATAGGGAAAGAACATGGGATTTTAAAATAGAACCCTTAAAGATTGGGCATTTAGATCGATGAATTGATGATCTGCAAGAAACCTTATTGGGCGGTTCTGGTGTTGCCAGGTTTAGGGTATTATTTTTTCTAGGGATTGTTTTCCACCCATTTTCTTGCATTTACAAAGGCCTCTAACCAAGGGGAGACTGTATCTCTTCGGTCTTTAGGATAATAGGCCCAGTTCCAGGGAAAAATGGAACGCTCTATATGGGGCATGGTCACTAAATGCCTTCCCGTTTTGTCACAAAGCATGGCCGTATTGTAATCGCTTCCATTGGGATTGGCGGGATATTCCCCATACCCATATGTGGCCACAATGTGGTATTGGTCTTCGGAAAGGGGCAGCTTAAATTTACCCTCTCCGTGGCTTATCCATACACCTAAGGTGGTTCCCTCCAGAGTGGAAAGCATTACGGAATTGTTTTTCCCAATTTTCACCGAGGTGAAACCGCTTTCATGCTTGTGGCTCTCATTATAGGTCATTTTGCCATGCTTTGTACCATGCTCGGGATTTATAAGATCCAATTCCATAAACAACTGGCAGCCATTACAAATCCCGACCGAAAGGGTGTCTTTACGGGCGAAGAAATTCTCGATGACGGTCTTGGCCTTTTTGTTGTATTTAATGGCACCGGCCCATCCTTTGGCACTTCCCAGGACATCGGAATTGGAAAAGCCTCCAACGGCCCCTAAAAACTGAATATCCTCCAAGGTCTCCCTTCCCGAAATCAGGTCGGTCATATGTACATCCTTGACCTCAAAGCCGGCGAGGTACATGGCATGGGCCATTTCCCTTTCGGAATTGCTCCCCTTTTCCCGAAGGATGGCCGCCTTTGGACGATTTTCGGAATCACCAAGGATAGATGCGTAGTGCCCTGTATGATTTTCGGGAAAACTAAATTGAAGGGGTTGTACTTTATAGTTGTTGTATCGAATGCTCGCAAGATTTTTTGCGGTTTGTTTTTGATCTAGGAGATAGGAGGTCTTGAACCAGATATCCCGGAGCGACGTAACGTTCAATCCCATTTCCACATTTCCATTTTTTAGGGAAAGGGTCGGTTGGGAAACCACCCTTCCAATTTTTTGGAAAGCAATACCGTTTTCGGTAAGGACGGTCTCCACATTGTTGTTCTTCGCCTGGAAAACGATTCCCGCATTTTCCGAAAAAAGCAATGTAATGGTATCCTTTTCGCCAAGATGTGTAAGGTCGATTTCAGCACCAAGATCTCTATCGGCAAAACACATTTCCAAGAGTGTTGTAATCAAACCTCCAGAAGCTACATCATGCCCTGCAATGATCTCCTCTTTTCTGATCAAACCTTGAATAGTATTGAAGGCTCCCTTGAAATAATGGGCATCGGTAATAGTAGGTGCCTCACTACCAATGGCATTTCGAATTTGCGCAAAAGAGGAACCTCCTAACTTGAAGGTATCCTTGGATAGGTTGATATAGTAAATCGCTCCCCCATCAACTTGAAGTACGGGTTCCACCACTTTAGTGATGTCTTCGCAATGCCCGGCCGCTGAAATGACCACCGTTCCCGGAGCGATAACTTCGCCATCCGGATATTTTTGTTTCATGGAAAGGGAATCCTTGCCCGTGGGGACATTAATGCCCAGCGCAATGGCAAAATCGGAAACAGCCTGTACGGCCTTATACAAACGGGCATCCTCTCCTGGATTACGGCAAGGCCACATCCAATTGGCGGATAGGGAAACCGATCGGATTCCTTCTCGTAAAGGAGCCCAAACAATATTGGTCAGGGCTTCCGCAATACTGTTTTTACTGCCGGCTTGCGGATCAATGAGTCCGGAAATAGGGGAGTGCCCTATGGAGGTGGCCATCCCTTCCTTCCCTTTAAAATCCAAGGCCACAACCCCACAGTTGTTCAAAGGTAGTTGTAAAGGCCCTGTACATTGTTGTTTCGCCACAAACCCGCCCACGCATCGGTCTACTTTGTTCGTGAGCCAGTCCTTACAGGCCACGGCCTCCAACTGAAGTACTTGTTCCAGATAGTCGTGAAAAAATTCAAGGGAGTATTCCGGGTCGGTATAGGTTTTTTGCTCCGAAACATCGTTCATTATGGTTTTGGGCGAACTCCCGAACATATCGGCCAAGGCCAAATCCATAGGACGTTCACCGCTGGTATTTGAGCTAAAACTAAAGCGATTATCCCCTGTGACTTCTCCGACATCGTAGATTGGGGATCGTTCACGGTCGGCAATGCGGTGCAGTAAATCCAAATCCTTTTGGCCGATTACCAATCCCATGCGTTCTTGGGATTCGTTGCCGATAACCTCTTTAGCAGATAGGGTAGGGTCACCTATGGGTAGTTTATCCAAATCGATTTTACCCCCAGTTTCCTCCACCAGTTCCGATAGACAGTTTAGATGTCCACCCGCCCCATGGTCATGAATGGAGACAATAGGATTTTCCCCGCGTTCTACCAACCCCCGAATGGCATTGGCCGCCCGTTTTTGCATTTCAGGGTTGGAACGTTGTACGGCATTGAGCTCGATGGCCGAACTGAATTCCCCTGTATCCGCACTGGAAACCGCAGCCCCACCCATGCCTATGCGGTAGTTGTCCCCTCCAAGGATGACAATTTTATCGCCAGCCTTTGGGGTACCCTTTAACGCTTGTTGGGTTTTTCCATACCCAATGCCACCTGCCTGCATAATCACTTTATCATAGCCAAGCCGAACCTGTGAGGCTTGCCCTGAGCGAAGTCGAAGGGCCTTATTAGATTGCTCTTGCTCCACATTACTAAGCTCAAATGTCTCCTCATGTTCAAAGGTTAGGACGGAGCCCGCGATAAGGGGTTGCCCAAATTTGTTGCCAAAATCAGAGGCCCCATTGGAAGCCTTAATAAGAATATCCATGGGGGTTTGGTACAACCATTTACGTGTTTCCATCGCTTTTTCCCAGGATCTATTTGCCTCCAACCGGGAATAGGCTGTCATATAAACCGCAGTTCCCGCCAAAGGCAGGGACCCTTTTCCCCCGGCCAAACGGTCCCTGATTTCCCCACCCGAACCTGTTGCGGCCCCATTAAATGGCTCCACGGTAGTGGGAAAATTATGGGTCTCAGCCTTTAAGGAGAGAACGGATTCCATTTCCTTTTCTTCATAGAAATCGGGCCGATCTGCGCTTTTAGGGGCAAATTGGGTTACTCTAGGCCCTTTTAAAAAAGCAACGTTGTCCTTATAGGCCGATACAATAGTATTCGGGTTTTCCTGCGACGTTTTTTTGATTAGCTTAAATAGGGAGGAGGGCATTTCCTCCCCGTCTATCACGAAAGTGCCATTAAAGATTTTATGGCGGCAGTGCTCTGAATTTACCTGACTGAAACCGAAGACTTCTGAATCGGTCAATTTTCTTCCTATTCTCTCGGACAGCTCCTCTAAATAGGTGATTTCATCCTGACTTAGCGCCAAACCCTCCTGTTCATTATACCCGGCAATGTCGTGAATCTTCATTACCGGTTCCGGAATCACATCTATGGTAAAGAGGTCTTGGTCCAGGTTGGAATACTTTTGAAATAACATGGGGTCAAAATCCATAAAATCAGACGGGACACGTTTGTATTCCTCAATCCTATGGATTTCTGAAATGCCCATATTCTGCGTAATTTCCGTGGCGTTAGTGCTCCATGGCGTTACCATGGCCGCCCTGGGGCCAATAAAAAAGGCGTCCAGGGACGCCACATCTATCTTGGGTTGGTTGCCAAATAACCAGAAAAGTTTATCCGTACTTTCTTTTGAAAGCTCCTGGGTGGTCTGTACCGCAAAAACGACGGTTTCCACATCCCCGAAAAAGTAAATCATATTCGAAAAGAGTTGCTTAATATGGGAAAATGCAAAATTACATCTTTTTGACATAATCCTTTTGGAGAATAGTTAACAGTATACGGAAGAAGTGTTGATAATTAAACCTGTCAAGCTTTAAACCCGAGAGGTTCACAAAACGCACCCCTGACTCTCCTATTGTTAGAGGGGGACACTGTTGAGGAAAGCCTTCAAGAAGCCTCACTCTTTATGTAGCAATACCATATAAAAACCATCAAAACCGCTTTGGGAGGCATAGATTTTTTTCTCCTCCCTCAATACAAAACCTTTTCCCTCCTCGGAAGTCAAAAAAGAATCGATCTGATTTCTATTTTCTTCGGGAAGGATGGAGCAGGTGGCGTATACCAGTTTACCGTTAGATCTTACGATTTTACTATAGGAACGCAAAAGCTCTTGTTGCAGCTTAGTAATCTTTGGAAGAAAGTCGGGCTGTAGTTTCCATTTGGTATCTGGATTTCTTCGGAGGACACCCAAACCGGTACATGGTGCATCGATCAATACCCGATCTGCAGTACCATAGAGCTTTTTGAAAACCTTTGTGGAGGTTATTTCCCGTGTTTCTATGTTATGGGCCCCATTACGTCGTGCTCGGCGCTTTAACTCCTTGAGCTTACTCCCGTAAACGTCCATGGCAATAAGATGGCCTTTGTTTTCCATAAGTGCGGCCAAATGTAGGGTTTTGCCTCCGGCGCCGGCACAGGCATCTACCACGCGTTGTCCGGCTTTAACATCGAGTAGCTCCGCAACACGTTGCGATGAAGCATCCTGAACCTCAAAGAAGCCCTTCTTAAAAGCATCTGTAACAAATACATTGGTACGCTCCTGAAGTCTCAAGGCCAAGGGATATCCCGTAATGGTTTCTGTAGGAATACCTTCTTCCCAAAGCGTTTGTTGCAAGGCTTCCACAGGTGTTTTTAAGGTATTGGTCCGTAGAATGACTTCGGCTTGCCGGTTCAGGGCCGCAATTTCGGAGGTCCATAGGTCTTCTCCCAAGGCTTTTGCGCAAAGTTGATCCAACCAATCCGGAAGTGCTTCACGATATTTCCGAATTTTGGAAAGCTCATCGAATCTTCCTTTGATTCGACGTTCCGGGGTTGATTGTATCTGGTTCCAATCCGGTAATGGTATGCCTTTTAGAACGGCCCAGACGGCCCACATCCGAAATAAGTCGGATCGACTATATGGTGCTTTTACATCGGCTATTTCGGTATATAAACGCTTGTAACGTACAATTTCGTAGGTGGTTTCGGCAATAAAACCACGATCGCGGGAACCCCAGCGCTTGTCCAATTTTAGTACTTTCTGAACCACCTTATCGGCATATTCCGCTTTGTTGAATATGGCATCCAAAGCATTGATTACGGCGAACACCAAATTTCTATGCAGTTTCATCTATCCACGTATTAAGGCCGCAAAGATATCTTTTCTTTTGGTCCAGGGGCAATTAAACCTTTGGTCCGTTCCAAGGTCTTACCTAAAATGATCATGCGTTTTAAACGTTCTATTTCTTAAAAGTACTCAATATGAAGCTCTTAAGATTATTGTGCCCCCCGCTATGTTTATTGATAGTAACCCTATCCTGTTCCACGGACGCCTTGACCACAGCGGAAAATGAAACTAATTTGGAGCAAGTGGCAAACGACAATGAAACTGCCGAGGATGCCAATGATACCTCTAGTCCCAACATCCTTCTGATTATTGCCGACGACATGGGTTTGGATGCCACTCCTGGATATGATGTAGGTACCCAAAAGCCCAATATGCCCAATTTGCAAAGTATGGTCTCCAATGGCCTTACCTTTATCAACGTTTGGACCTATCCTATATGTTCCCCCACTAGGGCCAGCATACTGACAGGAAAATATGGCTTTAGAACCAATGTCCTTGCCGTGGACGACCCACTGGCCACTTCCGAAGTATCCCTACAAAGTTATTTGGATCAGAATACCGTAAGTACATACGGCCATGCCGTAATCGGCAAATGGCACTTGTCCAGGAATGTGGACCATCCAGAGGCCATGGCGGTAAGTCACTTTGCCGGATTTTTTGGGGGCGGGGTCCAAGACTACTTTAACTGGAGCTTGGTGGAAAATGGAAGTTCTTCTACTTCCACGGACTATACCACGACAAAACTGACGGATATGGCCATCGACTGGGTGGAAGTCCAAACCAAGCCCTGGTTTTTATGGTTGGCCTATAACGCCCCACATACTCCGTTTCACCTGCCCCCCGCAGATCTTCATGCGCAGGTGGGACTATCCGATAATCAGGCCAATATCGATGCCGAACCTTTACCCTATTACCTGGCCTCTTTGGAAGCCATGGATGCTGAAATAGGCCGTTTATTGGCCTCTTTATCCCAAGAGGAAAAGGACAATACCGTGATTATCTTTTTAGGGGATAACGGTACGCCGAACCAGGTGGCCCAGGAATACCCTGATCGCCGGGTTAAAGGTACTTTATATCAAGGTGGGATACATGTTCCCATGATCATATCCGGGGCTCTTGTGGAACGTAAGGGTGAGACCGAAGCAGCGCTGATTGGATCTACCGACTTGTTTGCCTCCATTGCCGAGATCGCGGGTGCCGATGTTCAAGAAATAGAGGATAGCATAAGCTTTATAGGGTTGTTGAAAGACCCTAATGCGATGCAAAGGGAACTTGTATATACGGAGGTAGGCAACGATTCCGGTGGGGTGCATCAGACCATTAGAAATGCAACCCATAAATACATCCTGTTCGCCGATGGTTCCGAATCCCTTTACGATTTGAGTACCGATCCTTTTGAACGTAATGATCTCTTGCATGCCGATCAATTGCCGTTATCCAGTGCAGATCGGACTAAAATGGACAGGTTGATCAATGGCTTGGCGGAAATAAAACAATAGCTTACCAGAAGGCATTTGTCCTTTGTAATTATTGATGTTCAATTTGTTTCATATAAAACCTTTTCCAATGACCTTTTTAAAACGTTTTTCCCTCCTTGTTTTTAGTGTGTTCCTGACCGGTACGTTCTCCTGTTCCAGCGATGACAGTAGCGATTCCCCTATGGAGAACGAAGGCACCGATGACGGTACCACTGGAGACGGTACCACCAATAATACGGTCTACGATATCAGCGCCGTGTTGGAACTTTTTGCCGGTACGGACCTATCGTATGAAGTCAGTGGTGATAATGTTATTTTCACTACAACGGACCTCCCGAATCATAAAAGTCCCTATTGGGATGTCTCCCATGAATTGTACGAGGCCTATAATGGGGACAATCCGGCCTTTATGTTAAATCCAAACCGGATTTCCGAGCAAAACATTATGTTGACCATTCCCTTAAATCCGAGTGCGGCCAGTACCAATGAGGCCACGCCGCTTGGTCCTATAGGGATTTCCCGTAACGGAGTCGTTTTTTTCAATCAGTATGCCGGACCGGATCAGCCCCTTACCAATGAAATCGATTCCTTTGATCAATATTTGGGCCATCCCCAGAATAGAGGAACGTACCACTATCATATAGAGCCTATCTTTCTTACCGGGGAATTTGGGCAGGACGCTTTTCTAGGTTTGCTTTCCGATGGTTTTCCTGTATATGGCCCAATGGAAAATGAGGAAACCGTCACCAATGATGACCTGGATGAATTCCATGGCCATACCCATGCCACAGAAGAATTCCCTGATGGGATTTATCACTATCATATCACCGATGCGGACCCGTACCTTAATGGAAATGGGTTTTATGGAACTCCTGGGAACGTAAGTCAATAGTCATTGGATTTTCGGTTTTTCATATACGTTCTATTTCTGATTACCGCCTTGGTTTCCTGTAAACAAGAGATTTTGGTGGTGAACAAGGACCATGTGGACTTGAAGTTGGCCAATGGTGTACTCCTCTATAAAAATAGGCCTTTTGAGGGGTTGCTGGTCGATACCTATGACGATACCTCCTTAAAGATGGAACTTCAATACTGGGATGGCCGCAAACATGGCTATGAAAAACGATGGTATCCCGAAGGACAACTGGCCCAAAGTCGTTTATACGCCCATGGCCTTAAAATTGGAAATCATCAAGGGTGGTGGGAGGACGGATCAAAAAAGTTTCAGTACCATTTTAATGACCACGGACAATATCATGGGGGTCGTAAGGAATGGTATAGGAATGGGCAACTCTTTTTGGAGTTTCATTATGTGCACGGAAAGGAATCCGGGAAACAAAAAATGTGGACGGAGCGCGGAGAGATACGTGCTAATTATGAGGTACGCCATGGAGAACGTTTTGGGTTGATTGGCCTAAAGAAGTGTTATACCGTAAATTTAGATTCCCATGTCCTTCAATAAATGGTTTCCTCTACTTGGTGCCCTAGTACTTCTTGTATGCTGTAAGGAAAGTGGAAAGGGTGGTGAACAGGTTGCTTTGAGTCCATCGCAAGAAGTGGAAACATTGCCCTATTTCAACTCGCCCCAATTTACCCCCGAATGGGAAAAGGGTGTTCACAGAATCCCGGACTTTTCGTTTACCAATCAGTTGGGGGAGGAGGTAACCCACAAAACGTTGGAAGGGAAAATCTATGTGGCCGATTTCTTTTTCACCATTTGCCCGGGGATATGCCCCAAATTGACCAAAAACATGGGGGCATTACAGGACACATATAAGAACGATCCGGAGATTCAGTTTTTGTCACACACGGTAATGCCCTGGATAGATACTGTGGATCGACTCGCTGTTTATGCCGAGGAAAACGGGATTACCTTGCCTAAATGGTATCTGGTTACCGGAAATAAGGATTCCCTATATCACATAGCACGGGAAGGCTATTTTGTCGATTATGATGTCATCGAAAATTCAGGGGATGATGATTTTATCCATACTGAAAATTTTATCCTAGTGGATGGGGAAGGCTACATCCGCGGGGTCTATAACGGTACCTTGGAACTAGAAGTAAAACGCTTGATGCGACACATAAAAATTCTCAAAAAAGAAATATAAAAATGTCTTTCCCGGAGGGTGTACGAAATATTTCCGGTTCTGGGCATAAACTGTCTTTTTTGGGCTTCTTTTTCATGAAAGGACCCCACCCAACCTCCCCGCCTTAGGCGGAGAGGAGTTTCCCTCCTTCGGAGGGATTAAGGGAGGTCAAACATCAGGCTACGGAATTTTGTCGTAAACCCTTCCCAAAACAGTCTCTAACTCCTTTTTTGCACTACTTTTGGTCATGGATCAAAGCGGATACTATGCAGAAATGGCTGTTCCTTTCCATGGCGGTTCTTTTGTTTTGCTGTGGTACCGGAGATAATAGAGCTCCGTTCACTTCTGTTGACATTGAGGTGCTCTATTCGGATTCCCTGAGCATACGGGCAATCGAGCTTATGGGCCAAAGCCTGGCATTTGCCGCGGACAACGGGGTTTTTGGAACGATAGACCTCAACTCCGGGAAGATCCGCTCCAAGGTTCAAAAACACCATACCGGAACCCTGGAATTCCGTGCCGTGGCCCATAATGCCACGGACTTTTTTATGCTGTCCGTTGGGAATCCCGCCCTGTTGTACAAAACCGGCGAGGACGGGAAGATGGATTTGGTGTATCTGGAAGAGGGGGATGGGGTGTTCTATGACTCCATGACCTTTTGGAACAATAGGGAGGGTATTGCCGTTGGGGATAGTAGGGAAGGATGTTTATCTATCATCATCACCCGGGATGGCGGACACCATTGGAGCAAGATTCCCTGTTTCGATCTCCCAAAAAACGTGGAAGGAGAGGGTGCCTTTGCGGCAAGCAATACCAATATAAGGGTAATAGGCGACAAGACCTGGATAGCCACCACCGGCAGTAGGGTCTATTATTCCCCGGATAAAGGAAGGTCCTGGGAAGTATTCCAGACCCCAATTAACCATGGACTTCCTACACAAGGCATTTATTCCATCGATTTTTACCACGAAAAGCTGGGTATAGCCTTTGGAGGCGATTATACAAAACCGGCCCAACAAACAGGCAATAAGGCAATGACTACGGATGGTGGCCAGAGCTGGTCCTTGATTGCCGATGGACAGCCTCCCGGCTATAAAAGTTGTGTGCAATTTGTGCCGGATTCTCAGGGGAACGAAATAATAGCGGTAAGTTTTACCGGCATTTCCTATTCCCGGAATAGGGGCAAAACCTGGAAAACCTTGTCCGAAGAACCTTTTTATACGTTACGCTTTGCATCCGACTCCGTTGCTTTTGCTGCAGGGAAGGGGAGGATAGCCCGACTTCAATTTCAATAAAAATGGGAAGCAAAAAACTTCCCATTCCTATATGACCTACAATCCTGTAGTAGCTTAAACATTGACGACTACAAAACCTCTTCCTTGTTTTTTGTACCAAATACCTCTGTAGTTGTACAGTCTTCTACCGTTGACGCGTACAACTCTGTGCCCACGAGGAAGCCGTCTCACCCTAATACCCGCTGGAGCGGCAGCTACTATGAATTTCCGACCTTGTGCCCTGTACCAGATGCCATCCGCAAAGTGGAAATTGACTCCTCTATGCACTACTACCGTGGGTTTTTGAACTGTTGTTACTACCGTGCCTACCCGAGGGTATACTTTTACGGTTCGGGTTTGAGCGTTAACGGAAACCAAACCTCCCAAAAGGACCAATGCCAAAACATACATTTTTACTCTTTTCATCCGTTTAAAATTTTGTAATTAATTGAAAAAAAGCTATTCCAAAATTTGAAACAGATGGAATCGCTTCGCTTTCGCATAAACTTGTTTTAACCATGTTTTATAAGATATGCTTAAAAAAGTTTATACTTATTTCATAACTATTTGTTTTTTGCAATCTGAACTGTAATCCAGATGACGAGTTATATTATTTTGACTCAGGTAATGGGTAATGGTTTAATCAAAAAAGGAGGCCATGGCCTCCTATTTTGTGTATTTCATCGAATTTCCCCCAATTATTGACCTCGTCTTCGGTTGCGCATTTCCTTTAATAAACGTCTTTTGAAATCCTCTTCCGCCTTTAGCAGTAGCAAGGTCTTTTTTGGAGAGATAAGCTTTTTTATTTGTTTTATGAAATCAGTGTCCTGTTGTTGCTTTTTTTCCTGGATCGCTATTAGTTCGTCCAAAAGAATACTGATTTCCTTCTCGGACAATTGATCCAGATTGCGAAGTTGGCCTCTAATCTCAACACGTTCCCTTTTTCTTAGAGCTTCCAGTTGTTGTTCATGTTCGTTGTAAACCGGCCAGAACACCTGGGCTTCCTTTGAACTAAGGTTTAGGCGTTCTGTTATAAAGGCCACTTTTAGGGTTCGTATTCTTTCCCGCCCTGGTCCATCCTGGGCAAAGAAGAAAGTGCCGCTCAAAAGTGCCAAGGCCAAAAGAATATTTTTACTCCTCATAATCATCGGTAGTTATATTTAGTTCTTCAATAGTATCTATGGTCTCATCCAAATACTCCATAATAATTCCCTCCTCAACTATATCATTATCTAGAATGGTATTCATTCCCATTTCCTCCAGGGAAAGGGCTTCCGCCAATTCATAGGATGATAGCTTCAAGTCTTTGTCCTCAAAATAGTTTTCAATATCGGATTGGGCCAAATCCCCAAAAGTTATTTCTTTTTCGGGGATCCAGTACCATCCTAAAAGCATTAAAATAATGGCCGCTATCGAAGCGGCAGCATAGAAATAGCTTCTTTTAGGGTTTAAACGAAATACTTTGGTCTCCTTTCCCTCAAGCTTTTCCTTTAAGGTCTGGTTGAGATTCTCCAAGTATCCTTCAGGCAATTTAAACCCGTCGTTTTTGGGTAAAACGAAGTCCGGCTCTTCACCAAGCCTTGCTCTAATGCGGTCATTGAGACTTTCAAAATAGCCCTTCGGCAGATTGAAACTAGGTTTTTTCTTCTTCTTATCCATGTTCTTTAAAAGGAC
>JBCBSN010000072.1:0-16919 GCA_039819225.1 Bacteroidota bacterium
GGAGATTGTATTCTTAAAAAAAAATGAAATATGAGGATTCTTGAATATCCTAAAATCCGTTGTAGAGCATCATCTTTTTTATAAGTAGCAAAACAGTCGCCGCAAAGAGACAGAGACTAAAGATAAATGCTTTCCGTAGTGTAATTTGTGTTGTCATAGGCTTTTGATTTGGTATTCAAAGTTGGGGTAAACCTGGGGTATTTGTAAGAAATATCGACGTATATCTCTTTTTTGGGCACCAAGTGAATCCCCTCGTACTTTTATCCGAATCAAACAGTCATTGGTCTGAGGGGTACTTTTTTCAGGGATTCGGTCAAACGATCGGTATTTGGGGTGAAGGGCAGTTTTAAAGGACGGTATGTTGCCTAAACCTTAATACAACGTGAATAATGGATAAGCTCCAAAAGCTAGATTTTTTAGTTCCCCAGCCCGCCTTGGGCGGGTGGAAAAATCCCCCAAAAAATAATCGAATTGAGAAAATCTTTGCCCGCCCTGGGCGGGTTAGGGAAATAAGATTTTCGAGTAAAAAAAGCTTATCCATTATTCACCTTAATACACTATTATCTCATCTGCAAATACCCAAGAGGGCAATCCTGCGGCATGATGCCAATATGGCGTTTGCGTGTTTAACGCTTTCACTTTTAGGTAACGTGCTTTTACCGGTTTAACATCCAAATCGAAATATTGAATATCATTTACCTTGCTATCCTTTTGTAAGGGATACCGATTCCGAACCGTTCCCAATCGTTGAAAATCGGCATTATCCAAAGAGGTCCAATAAGTCACGGATCGGGGCAAAAACACAATATGATTAGTAACTTGTAAAAAGGCCATGGAAACGGTTTCTATGTCCATTGGTTCGCCTAAATCTACCACCACTTCCATATTATCGCCCTCATAACCCAACCAATTGGCATAAAAACTGCTGCCGCCCAGAGCACTGTCCGTAAGAGTCATAGGGTCTTCATTGGCGTACTTTTTGGGTTGGGTCAAGGAAACCACCTTCTTGCCTTTGGCCTTATTGGGTTTCTGTGCAATCTCCAATGCGGAAAGATAGTTTTTTCCGTACTCGCCCACGGTAAAACCCATTTCATTCATTAACTCAATATTGTTTTGGCCAGTAGTTTCCATAAAGCGATCCAGCAAAGTCACCACTTTTGGATTAGGTGTTTTTAACTCCTTTTCCCCGTCATTTACCATCAGGGCATACCTTTCCGAAATGTTCTTCCTACTGGCCTCCAAAACGGCATAATCTACCCCAAGACGGGCTCTCTTTACCCTGTTTATCAACTCGGGGCTATGGGCCACCACAGCCTCTGCCTTATCAAACAAGGTCTCATACCGCTGTAAAAGATCAGGGCGCAAATACGAATCAAAGGCTTCCGAAGGATCACCATACAGAAAAAGAAAAAAGTCGCTGTCTTTTTTGAGTTCGGCATGGATTAAATCTACATACTCCTTTATGTACTTCCCGGCGGCACCATAATAGCCTTCCATAAAATCCGTCACTAACATATCAAAATCCAAATCGGGATTCCAGAGCAGCTTTGCGGTTACATAGGATCGTAATTCAAAAAGCTCACTAGGATTATGACTGTGCTGTTCAAAGACCCATTTTGCATTATTATCCCGAAACAATTGCACATTGGGTTGTAAGGTGTGCAAATTGGGAAAGGGGGCCAAAAAGTTGGTGAACTGTGTGGTATAGTCCCAAATCCTGACATTGTCCGTAAGTTTGGCCCATCCCTCGAGGTCTTGAGCGAAATCCTTGCATTTTTCCGCGATGGGGGCAGAGCGGTCGCATTCTATGGAACAAAGGGTTATGAGTACATTGTCCCTGGGTTTGGTCTTACAAGGTTTTCGGGTATATTGATAAGCCAAGGTGGAAATGACCTTATCCGGAAATTCCTTGGCGACCTCGTTCACAAAACGGATCATGGTTCCGGACGGGCTTCCTTCTTCAGCATTGATAGCGCTACTGGTATCACTTTGGCAATATTGCTGATTATCGTTTTGGCTAACCGAAACCACCGAAGCATCTGGATTTCTGGAAAACAATGCCGCTACCGAATCCTTCACAATTTCCAAGACCTTTTCATTGGTAAGGCACAATTGCGTAGGAAACCGTTTATCTCCCCGAAGGGCATAATACTCGGGATGGGAAGTATAGAACGTTTCTTCTGGTAAAAATCGATGGAAGGTATGCACCCTGGCCTCCGGGACATAATTAGGAAAGGATTCATAAGTTACCCTTTGCTGGTCCGCAAAATCCTTATTTTCATAAAACAGTTTGGAATGTACTGTTCTTGTGGTTATTTCTGGGGTATAGGTATACCACATGGGTTTCAGGGATATCTCGGACAACGTTGGTATCTTGACCCCATCAGGGGCATACCACCGACATCCCAGATAACGTTCCAAAAATTCATAGACCGCGTACCGCGTATCCAAATCGGAATGGCCGAAAAGGAACAAATCCTTTTCCTTCGATTTGATCACTATCTGATGGGGGGCCAACTTTTCCCCGAGCATGTTCCCTACATAAATCTTGTGCTTTTCCGCAGTTTGGGAAGCCTCGTCCACAATGTCCAAGGTACATTGTCCTATTTTTTGAAGGTAATCCCGCAGTATCTCCGCAGAATTATGTTGATTCTCTTTGGATTCTCCAACGAAAACGATTTCGTAATTGGACATTCCATTATCGGCAATCTGGAGTTTCTCCCCAGAACAGGAAATAACCAAAAAACCCACTATCGTTACTACAATACATAAATACCTCTTCACCTACCCGCTGTTTTGTATTTGTTATTAAAGATATCATTCTTTTTGTGAAGCACTATAGATAGCATTCAAAAGACTATTCTTTTCCTTGGTATCATTGCCCAACTCCCAGAACATAATGCCTCCCAGATCCATTTTTCGAGCAAATTCCGTTTTTAGCCTAACGGATACCGTATCATCATAACTTATAAAAATACTATCCTTTTGACTATACATGTAGGGCGCTTTGGCCAAGGAATCCCAATGCCGTATATAGTCCTTGTTCTTTTCAAACTCTTTCCTCATCCGGTGGTAAGCACTCCATCCAATATGCATTCCCTTATTGGGCTGGTACAGTCCATTGTTTTGGGGAGGCACCCCTTTCCAGGCCCTTCCGTAAAAGGCCGCTCCGATTACGATCTGATCCGGATCTACCCCTTGCCGAATACAGTAGTCCACTATTTTTTCGGCAGAACGGGGTGCAAGGGGCATTTGTATGTCCGCCCCGTTTTTTTTTCGCTCTCGCATAACCTCATCGGCAAAGGTTCCCCGTACATCCGCTTCAGCAACGTGTCCTAGTGGCGTATGGTGGCCCGTATAGGGCGAGACGCCATTAACCTGATCATAGGTCATTACATTTATAAAGTCCGCATATTCCATTACCTCTACCAACTCTATATTTTGATAATACGCGTTCCATCCGGCTGAGGCAAAGGTCAAGGTCTGATCTCTTTCCAAGGTATCAAGGCCTTCCCTAAGTTCCTTCATTAATAAGGTAAAGTTTTGCTTGTCCTCCGGGCGGGCACCGGTACCCGCCGCTGGAATGGCCGGATACTCCCAATCAATGTCAAGACCGTCCAGGTTGTATTCCCGATTAAAGGCCAACACGCTCTTTACAAATCTTTGTCTGTTTTCCGCGGTATGGGCCATATCGGAAAATCCGTCCGCTCCCCAACCTCCACAGGCGATCATCACCTTTAGTCCCGGATGTTTTTCCCGTTGGGCCACCAATTGGTGGAGTTGTTTACCCGCTTTTTCATTACTAAATTTCATTTCTCCATCAATGACATGGGTAAAGGAAAAAATGATATGGGTCAATTGATGTAAGGGAAGGTTTTCCGGGGCATACTCTTTTTCAGGAACGTAGTAGGCCATTACCACAATGGATTTCCCTTTTTGCTCCGGAACCTCCTTTTCTTTTTCTCGAGTTCCACAAGAAGTAGTAGCCAACAAGGATAGCATTAAGAGTCCCATTAACAAAAATGGGCTCCTCTTGTTTTGAACATTTTCTAACATCAAATTCTTAATTAAAAACATCTTCTTTACTTTAAAATATCAAATAACGTGAATTACCAGCAAACACTATCCTATTCAAAAGAGAGGATATCAGTATCCACCAAATCCTGATGGGAAATAAAATGGCCCTTAATCGGCTTGCCATCGGCCTTAATCTTTTGAATCTTTTGTTCCTTGTCCTTAAACCCTTTCTTCAGTATTACCAGCTTTTTGTTTTTATAATACGTATCGTCCAAATGGATCGTAATCTTATCAAAAGTAGGTTGTGTCAAAGCATAAATGGGTTCTGCCGGGACTACCGGGTATAGGCCCATCATGGAAAAAACGGCCCAAGCGGACATGGTTCCCGTATCGTCGTTACCGGGCAGTCCATCCGGGCTGTTCTTGTAATAGGTGTCCAAAAGTTCAAACACCTTTTGCTGGGTTCGATACTCCTCCCCCTTTACAAAATTGAACAAATAGGGATAACCGATATCCGGTTCGTTTGCCATATCGAACTGGTTTTTATCAAAAACCTCTTGGAGACGATCGGAAAAGACCTTGGGTCCTCCCATTAACTTCATCAATCCTTTAACATCATGGGACACCATAAAGGTATATTGCCAGGCATTGCCCTCTATAAAGCCCGGATTTTTCACGAAGTTGGCCCCGGTATCCGGGTTATATGGAGATAACCAACTGCCGTCATCGTTTTTGGGCCGCAATAGGTTAAATTTGGGATCCAATAACGCTCTATAGGAAATTGCCCTTTTTGAAAAGCGTTTATAATCCTCTTTTTCCCCAAGAGCCTTTGCCAGTTGGGCAATGGCAAAATCCGAGATATTGTATTCCTGTGTGGTTGATACGGACCCGCTATTGGTGGTCTTTGTGGTAAGGTAGCCTTTCTCCAGATAATCCTTGATTCCTGGCCGTAACGGATTGTCTTCTACCTGATCGGCACTCTTGAGCATGGCAACATAGGCCTTTTCCACATCAAAATCCTGGATTCCCCTTAAATATGTGTCGGCTATGACAATACCTGCCGGATCCCCCACCATGGTTGTGGTCTCCGTGGCATTGAGCTCCCATTTGGGCAGCCAACCACTCTCATCATAGATTTGCAGCATACTTTGCACCATATTCCTTTGCTGTCCGGGATACACCAAACTCATAAGTTGATGAAGGTTACGGTACGTATCCCAAAGCGAAAAGACCGTGTAGCGGGTGTCCTTTGTTTTTAGGGTTTCCCGTGTCCTCATCTTGGGATAGTCCCCATTACCATCATTGAGGGTGTTGGGATGGATAAGAGTGTGGTATAAGGCTGTATAAAAAATGACCTTGTCCTCCTCAGTGCCTCCTTCTACCTCAATTTTTGACAGTTGACGGTTCCACTCTTCCCGGACGCTACTCTTAATCTCATCAAAACTCTGGATCGAAGTCTCCTGTTCCAGATTTTCACGGGCATTGTCCAAACTTACATAGGATAGCCCCACCTTCATTTCTATTTGGGTGGGTTTTTCAAAATCATACCGCATGTAAGCGCCGATACTATCCCCTACTACCTCTTGGGTATATCCAGGCATTACACGGGTCTTGCCGTTGTACCCCATCCATTGGGATTCGATACCTGTATACCGTGTTGGTTTTTTCCAAGTACCGAACTCTAGGGCGGGTCTCGAAAAACGGGCTACAAAATAAATCGGATAGGCCTCCTCCGGCTTGTAATAGCAAAAGGTTCCTACCGATCGTACTCCCTCTATTTCCGTGGGTGAAACCACCCTTACCCTAGCCCCTTGTTCATTGGTGAGCCCCAATCCCAGATTAAGCAAGATGTTGGCCTTCCCCTTGGGAAAAGTATACCTACTTACCCCAACCCTTCTGGTAGCTGTGGCCTCCACCTTAATGTCATATTTGTCCAAAGTATTGGCATAGTATCCCACTTGCGAAACCTCATCGGAATAGGTAGATCCGTACTCTAGATGGTCCGTTTTGACCTCCCCGGTGGTGGGCATGGTCAAGATAACCCCAAGCTCCGGACAACCTACACCACTCAAATTTACGTGGCTAAATCCAGTGAGATAGGTGTTTTCATGTGCATAAGGAGTAGACCACCAGCGACTGTCCTTTTCAAAAGGTAAATTCTCCCGGCCGGCCACATTAAAAGGGGATACGTTTGCCATGCCCCTAACGGCTATGGGCCCCGGATTGGTAGTCCCAAAATTGGAGGTTCCGATGAAGGGGTTCACATAGTCTAGTGGTTTTTGTTGCCCTACAACCGAAAAGGCAAAGAGGAAAAACCCGTAAAAAAGTCTTTTTTGCATAGGATACTAATGAAGTGATTTAAACTTTTTCGTATTGGCTAAAAAATTGTCTTTTTGCACCCATATTTTGTCTTTTTCTCCCTCCGTAGCCCTGCTATGCAGCTCTAAAAAGCCCTCATCTGGCCACAAAACCACTAATTTTCGCTTCAATCCAAAAAGTTTAAATCACTTCAATGAATACGGCTACGGCTTTATTTCTTGTTTTTCCCTGGAAAGGGAATACGGCACAGAAGTCTTGGAAACGCCCCAACCCGTGTTGGGTTTGGAACCCATATCAAAATACAATGTTCCGCCATTTTGAATGGCCTCGGTACTTATCCAGGTATTGTCCCATGCCTTCCCATTTAAGTTCGCACTTTGGATATAGGGACGAGACGCTCCATTCTTGTTTGCGGTAACGGTAAAGGTGTTTCCATTATGCAGCTTTAGCTTTACTTCATCGAATAACGGACTGCCGATGACAAATTGACCGGTAGCCGGGGCCACAGGATAAAAGCCCATGGCACTGAAAACATACCAGGCCGAGGTTTGTCCGTTGTCCTCATCGCCACAGTAGCCGTCAGGAGCGGGGGTATATAACTTGGTCAATACCTCTCGAATCCTTTTTTGTGTTTTCCAGGGCTGCCCCGCATAATTGTACAGGTAGATCATATGCTGAATGGGTTGGTTGCCATGGGCATAGTTTCCCATATTCATAATCTGCATCTCCCGAATCTCATGGATGGTGAAGCCGTAATACGAGTCGTCAAAATCCGGTGGCATTTCAAAAACACCATCCAACATACCTGTGAATTCCTCCTTGCCGCCCATAAGGTCTATGAGGCCTTGCGTATCGTGAAAAACGGACCAGGTGTAATGTAAACTGTTCCCCTCTGTAAAAGCATCCCCCCATTTTAAGGGATTAAAAGGGGATTGAAAACTGCCATCCTTGTTTTTCCCCCGCATTAATTTGGTGGAAGGATCAAACAGGTTTTTGTAGTTCATGGATTGGGCAAAATATTTATGGGCCAGGCTATCCTTTCCCATTTGCCGGGCCATACGACCTAGGGTAAAATCGGCATAGGCATATTCCAGCGTCCTGGCCGCATTCTCATTAATGCCAACGTTATAAGGCACATAACCCAGGTCATTGTAAAAATCTACCCCTTCCCGGCCTACCGATCTTTCCGGCCGACCTTCTTCTACAGTTGCATTCTTCAAAAGGGCCTCAAACAAAACATGCTTATCCTTTTCCAGTACATTTTCCTGTAAAAAAGCATCCACGATTATGGGTGCGGAATTGGATCCTATCATACAATCCCGATGCCCTGGACTGGCCCATTCCGGAAGCCAACCCGATTCCTTATAAGAATTGGCCAGACCTTCCATAATCTGTTTGTTCAAATCGGGGTACATCATGTTAAAGAAGGGAAATACCGCCCTGAAGGTATCCCAAAAGCCATTGTCCGTAAACATATAGCCCGTTTCCACCTTTCCGTTATAGGGACTGTAATGCACCACCTTGTTGTCCTTGTCCATCTCGTAAAACTTTCGCGGAAACAATAGTACCCGATACAAACAGGAATAAAAGGTTCTTAAATGGTCTATATTGTCCGTGGTGACCTCAATACGGTTCAATTCCCTTTCCCAGGCAGATGATGCCTTTTGCCGGGTCTGGTCAAAGGTATCCGTACCAATTTCCCGATCCAGATTCAGCTGGGCCTGTTCCGGACTTATAAAGGAGGAGGCTACTTTCACATGCACTTTTTCTCCTCTTTGAGTCCTGAAACGCAAAATGGCCCCTACGTGGTCTCCTTGCGCTTCGGTGGCATTTTCCTTTAACTTCCAGTTATCTCCCCAAGTATGGGACAGTTCAAAATCGGCATCAAATTCGGCTACAAAATAATTGTGGAAATTCTCAGGTACTCCCCCACTATGATTACGACAATAGCCCACTATCTTTCGTTGCCCGGGAAGTATCTTTACCATAGAACCTTTGTTAAAGGCATCCAAAAGGATATAAGCAGCGTCCGTTTCGGGAAAAGTAAACCGAAAGTGAGCGGCACGATCCGTTGGACTTACCTCGGCCACCACATCATAATTGGCCAGATATACGCTGTAGTAATCCGGTTTAACGGTCTCTGCCTTATGCGAGAAATGAGACGCACGCTCTTCCTCGGTATACTTTAATTCACCGGTCACGGCCATTAGGGAAAAAGCAGCATAATCATTTATCCAGGGACTGGGCTGATGGGTCTGTTTTATACCCCTAAGGGTCCGATCATCATAGTTATACGTCCAGCCGTCCCCCATTTTCGCGGTCATTGGGGTCCAAAAATTCATTCCCCAAGGGGTTGCAATGGCAGGGTAGGTATTGCCATTGGACAGACTGAAATCAGAGTCGGTTCCCATTAATGGGTTTACATAGGCCAATAACTCCTTTTTTTCCATAGCCTTTTCTACAGAACTATTCCCTTCCATGGTCTCCTTGCAAGAAAAAAAGGTAAGAAACCCCATAACCGCAAAAACCATTTTTACAAACCTATATTTCTTTCTATCCTTCATCTTCATCGGTATATTGTATTTACTCTTGGTGTCTCCAAGCCTCTATAATCCGCAAGCTTCGGGTCATTGGTCATATGGAAGACCAAAGTTCCCCCAGAAACCACTTCGGCATGAGTAATATAACTTCTTTGGAGTTCTTTTCCATTCAAAGATACGCGCTCCACAAATGGTCCATCCCCAAAGTTCTCCGCGATGATCTTAAATTTTTCACTTTCACCAACATCCAAGACCATCTCCCGGAACAAGGGAGCTCCCAAATGATACACCCTTTGGGCGGGATTTACGGGATAAAACCCCAGGGCACTAAGGATAAACCAGGATGACATCTGACCACAATCTTCATTGCCACAATGACCATTGGGCGTATTGCCGTACTGTTCCTCCAGGATTTTACGAACAAGACCCTGTGTCTTGGAAGGGCGATCCAAATAATTGTATAAGTAAGCCACATGATGACTGGGTTCATTGCCATGGGCGTATTGCCCGATCATTCCCGTGCTGAATATCGGCAATTTATCGTCGGCCAATGGGGCGTAGGTGAACATGGAGTCCAACTTTTGCGCAAAACGTTCCCTGCCTCCCGTCTTGGCGATAAGTCCTTCTATATCGTGGGGTACAAACCAATAGTAGTGCCAAGCATTGCTCTCGCAGAAATAAGGGGAATACTCTTTGGGGACAAAGGGTTCTAAAAACTCCCCGGCGGTATTCTTGGGCTGAAGCCAAGAACGTTTGTCGTTATATAGATTCTTCCAATTTTTAGAACGCTCCAAGAAATAGGCATATTCTTCTTCCTTACCCAAATCCTTGGCGAACATGGCGATACACCAATCGTCATAGGCGTATTCCATAGTCTTTGAAACTGACCAATTCTCATGATGACCATCCACAGGAATAAAACCCATTTCTTGATACACATCAATCTGACGTTCTTCAACCATAGCACTTTCCTTGCACGCCCGGAATGCCAGTTTAGTATCAAAAGCAAAGCCCTTAAAATAAGCATCCACAATTACGGGAACCGCGTGGTACCCTATCATCATATTGGTTTCGTTCCCCTGCATGGACCAGACGGGGAGGATTCCCGTTTCGCTATAATGTGCCAATAAAGAATGGATCATATCCGGGACCCTCTCCTTTTGGATTAGGGTATACAAGGGATGGGCCGCCCTAAAGGTATCCCAAAGTGAAAAGGTATCGTACCGATCAAATCCATGGGTAAGGGCAAGGGTGTCGTTGGCCCCCTTATACTTTCCTTCCGAATCGCTAAGTAAGGTAGGCGCCAACATGGATTGATAAAGCATGGTATAAAAAACAGCCTTTTTATCCGGGTCGTTAGACTTTATTTTGATTTTCCTCAGTTCCTTTTCCCAAACGGAATCGGCCTTTTTTCTAAACCTGTCAAAATCAAACCCTAAGGCCTCCGTATCAAGGGCCATCTTAGCCCCAGCAATGCTTGCAGTAGAAAGCCCTGTTTTTATGACCAATTGCTCCTTTTCCTCCATGTTGTAATGCAAGGCCATTTTCGTATTGACCCCTTGGACCGGGGAAGTCGTTTTTATACTATCCAAGAATGCCGTGTGGGAATGGAACGGTTTTGAAAAACGCATCTCAAAATAGAGACGTTGGTCCTTGGCCCATCCGGTGGACTTTCGGTATCCTTGGATAACCGAATCATTGACCACCTTCAAATAGGTATCCGTTGGCCTATCCCAGTTAAGGGCGTACCCCAAGTCTATGTAAATAGTAGTCTGCTCATCTTTGGGAAAGGTATATCGATGAATACCCGTTCGTTGCGTAGCAGTTACTTCTGCCTCGATGTCAAAATCCAATAAATCTACATTGTAGTATCCCGGGGAAGCGGATTCCCGCTCATGGGTAAACCGTGAATAGGGTCTAAAACCGTTTTCCTTTATTCTTTTGGAAGACCTGCTATTGGTAGGCATCACAAGAATGTCGTATAAATCCCCTGCACCCGTACCAGTTAAATGGGTATGGGAAAAGCCACTTATGATGCTGTCCTGATAATAGTAGCCGGCAATTCTGTCCCATCCGGGAATACCAATATCCGGGCTTAACTGGACCATCCCAAAGGGAACCGTAGCTCCCGGATAGGTATTGCCCGGTCCATCCGTACCAATAAAGGGATTTACATGGGTAGTAAGCTTTTCAAGTGCAGGGGCAACGGTATGCTCTTCACAGGCAAAGGCCATGAAAAAGACTACGATGCCAAATATTCCAATGTATTTCCGCATTTTACTCTTTACTATAAAACTCCCCATCTTCCTTAATCATCAATACTTTATTCGTGAAGGGGCTACGGGCAAACAAATTCCATCCAGACCGGTGCTCTTCCAAGGTGACCTTGATTTTCTTGCCCAAAACAGTTTCCGAAGAAGTCTCCACTTCCTTTTTTACCGAATTAAAATCTGTTCCGGATGCCAGTAGTTTTCGATACTTCCCGTAAAGATATCTTTTTACCAAATCGTCCTTAGGAATCTCAAAATCCGTTTTGCCCTTAGCATCTGTGGCGAAATAGACATACCCCCAATGCTCTGGCTCGTGCATATTAATGACCCACTGCGGGGACCATACCCAATTGTATTCAGGGAGATACTCCCCTTTTGCATCCCTTTTTCGGGAATAGCGCCCCTCATTCAACTCAAAATCCCAATTGACCCGGGAAAAATTAATCCGCCAAAATTCGTCCTTTGGGGGTTGATCGCTTTGGCTGGCTTCTACAATCACGGCCCACGGAATGGCTATCTCCACGTTCCATCCGGTATCGGTATCGCTGGGATCGTTCAAGGTACCCTCAATATGAACAGCCGTTTTTAAACCTTGTATATCCCAACTATCGATTACCTTACCACCATTCCTGTAGGGCTTGGTCAAAAACAGGTCCCAAACCGTATTCAAGGCATTCATTTCAAACTCATAATAATTATTGGTATCCCCATCCGGATCTATGAATATCTCAAAATCGTTATTGTAAAAGATAACCGTATCCCTTTGCTTTAAGGTCCCCCAAACGTGGGGTTCTTCCATTTGGGCAAAAAAATAGAAATAATCATCATCCCAGAGCATCTTCATCCGGGTCCTATACTTCGGTTTTTGGATTCCTTCTATGTCGATATAATCCTGGCTCCAATTCGCCTTGGCCCATTCATTTTCGCTGGCCTTTCCATCAATTTCCATATTTTCTAGTGCTTTAGGAGCGATATAAATCCTAGGTAGTGCTTGGGCCATTGCAACATTTCCGGTACACATAATTGCCCAAACCAGGCATTTCCCAAGGATTCCTTTTAAAACAGCGGTTTCCATACCATTAAAGACTATTGTATTTTATAAAGTCGATAATTTCCGAAATATACCCAAAGGCTAGCGCCGTAACCGTATCCGCCGCTCCATAGTATAGGGCCAACTTATCCTCCTCCAAGGAATGCAAGGCCGCGCAAGGGAAGACCACATTGGGCACATCCCCCACTTGCTCATAGGTTTGGGCGGGAGCCATTAGATAGTCTCGGGAACGATACTTCACCTTATCCGGTCTATCCTCCTCAAGCAATGCGACACCTACGGAATAGCGGAACCCGTTGCACGTTTTTATAACGCCATGGTAAAAGACCAACCAGCCTTCCTTTGTCCAAATAGGTACAGGACCCGCGCCTATCTTGGCACTTTGCCATGCACTGTCCTCAAAAGGGGCAACCTTCATAACACAGCGGTGCTCTCCCCAGTATTTCATATCAGGACTGTAGCTTATATATATGTCCCCAAAAGGGGTATGCCCGTTGTCGCTAGGCCTACTGAGCATGGCATACTTGCCATTGATCTTTTGGGGAAAGAGCACTCCATTTCTGTTAAAGGGCAAAAAGGCATTTTCACATTGAAAAAACTCCTTAAAATCAAAGGTATAGGCCAAACCTATGGTGGGTCCATGATACCCATTGCACCAAGTGACCCAATACCGATCTTCAATAAAGGCTACCCTTGGGTCATACTTATAGTCCGAATCTATCATCTGGGTATTGCCCGCCTTCATGGTTATAGGGAAATGATCAATATCCCAATCGATTCCGTTTGCGCTAAAACCGGCATGGATGTTCATTTGAACGGCCTTGTTGTCGCAACGGAAAACACCGGCATACCCATCTCCAAAAGGAACTACGGCACTGTTGAATATACTATTGGAGGAAGGAATATGATATCGATCTATTATGGGATTTTGGTTATAGCGCCAAAGCACATCATCACTGTGCTTTGGTCTATCTTGCCAAGGAATTTTTTTCATCTTAGATGTTAATTGGTTCAATTAAGCCGATTTCAACTTGTCGTACCATGTCCTTTTTAGGATTGCGGAGGTAATCAGCATAAGCAAAACTACAAAGGCCATACTATAATATTCCCGAATAATCAGGTAAATAGGGGCCAAAACAAAGGTCATTTGCCAAACAATCCCTATGATACAATTAAAGGCATCCCTTTTAAAGCTCTTATTGGGAACAAAACCGGGGTCTTCTTTCTTGATTTCGTTTATGACCGGTTTCCAGAAACCCCAGGGCTTGGTAGTCCTGTAGAAGTGTTTTAGCACCTCCATATCATCTGCCTTGGTCAAGAAAACCCCAAGGAAACATCCGATAAAAGAGACCAGGAGTATGAGCGGGAACAGATAAATGGCCGAAGTGTCCGGATAAATCTGGGGCACTATGGTGGCTGCAACCAGTCCGGCCACCATGCCCCAGAAATAGCCGTAGGCGTTAAATCGCCACCAGATCCACTTTAACGCATTGGCCGCGGCATAACCTCCATATAGGGCAGAAGTGAGCCAAAGCGTTAACGTATTGATGGAAGACGCAAAAAACCCTCCGATAAGCCCCACTACTACTATGAGTATTGAGGCAAGATAACTGTACCGCACATAGGTCTTTGCGGGAGCATTGGGGTTGATGTATTTTTTATAGATGTCATTAACGATATAGGCAGGGGCCGAGTTGATAAAGGCAGCAAAGGTTCCCATAAAAGCGGCCAAAAGACCGGCCAGCAACAGTCCCTTGAACCCTACGGGCACAAAACGCTGAATGGCCATGGGGAGAATGGTCTCAAAATCGATCCCCTCTCCCATTGCCTGCAATTCGGGTCCCAGGTATACGATTCCCAGAACCGCAAAGCCGGCGATCATCAAGTACCTGGGCACAGAAAGTACCACTATGGTAAGCCCGCTCATTTTTGAGGCTTCCTGCTCATTTCGGGTAGAGAGCACCCGTTGCATATCATAACTGGGCACCGGGCCGGCCAGACTGGCAAAAATACCCTTGAACAGCATCATCATAAATAGAAAACCAAAAAGGGAAAAACCATCTTCTTCTATCTTTGCGTTTACACTATCTATATACCCTGTCCAATCCAGATCCAGTTCCCAACCAAAGAAGACATTGTTCCAATTCTCCGGTACCGCAGCGGCTATCTGTTCCCCGGTAACCGTGGTAAATGCAATATAGCCGATCACAAAACAGGATATGGTCATGATGATGAATTGCAGCACTTCCGTTCCCACAACGCTGTACATGCCCCCCTTTAGGGTATAAATAGTGGTTAGGCCGATAACGATAAGTGCATAGGCCTGTTCGGAATCCACGAACAATGGGCCTATTTCAAAGGCAAGATCCCAAGGAAAAAAAATGGTGGCGAATTTACCAATACCCTCAAAGAAATAAGCGATAAAGCCCAAGGTGCTAATGATGGCAAAAACGGTAACGATGATATGGGACAACTTGGCTCCAAAGGTCTTACCAAAACGATAGGTTATCCATTGGGCACCGGTCATTACATTGGAGCGTCTTAACCAAGCTGCCAAAAAGACCATGACAAAAACCTGGTTCCAGACGGGCCATAACCAGGGCAGCCAAGAGCTCTTAAGCCCGTAAACGAACATAATGGTCACTGCCCACATAGTCCCCGAGATATCGAACATCCCAGAGGCATTGGACAATCCCAAATAGTACCAGGGAATCTCATTCCCCCCCAAAAAATAAGAGTCGATATCCTTGGATGCCCTCTTGGAAACCCAAAGTCCAAAAAGGACGGTAATCACTACGTATCCTACTATTATTCCTAAATCAATGCCTGATAGTTCCATATGAGTCGATCGGTTGGTTTATCACTTAGTGTTCGATATTCTATGTTCGATAAAAAAAGGCTTGTTCGTTATTACACCGCCCGAGAAAATACCGTTTTTGTCGATTCCATGGGCTTCGACTTTGATGAGCCAAACTAAGCCGTTGCCACCACTGTTTACTTTCTATTGGCACAAAGACCTTACTTCACTCCCCATGACCTATTAGGTTGCGGACCCATAACAAAATCCAAAGTACCCCCTGCGGTAAGCTCCTTGTGTAGCACAAAGGTTCTCTCCAAGGGTTGCCCGTTCAACTTCACGGATTGTATATATCTTTTCTCATCCGAAGTGTCCGGAGCTGAAATCATAAAAGTATTTCCATTGGGCAACGCTATGGTCGACTTTTGAAATAATGGACTACCTATCTCATATTGCAGCGAGGCCGGATTCATAGGATATAGGCCCATTGTGCTCATCACATACCACGCGGACATTTGCCCACAGTCCTCATTGCCACTAAGACCTTCCGGCAAGGTGGAATATTGGGAATTCAAGATTTCCCTTACCCAATATTGCGTACGCCATGGTTTTCCCGCCTTATTGAACATGTAGGCAATATGATGGCTGGGTTCGTTCCCATGGGCATACTGTCCTATTAGACCCGTGATGTCCGCAGAAACATTATCCCCACTGATTTCAGAACTCTCGGTAAAGAGTTGCTCCAATTTTGTAGTGAAGGCCTCTCTTCCTCCATGAACTTGGATAAGCCCTGGTACATCATGCAATACAAACCAACTATGCTGCCAGGCGTTACCCTCGGTATAATCCGTGTTTTCTCTGTGATCGGACCGCTTGGGATCAAAAGGGGTGTTCCAATTTTGGCCATCGGAAGATTTTCCCCGCATAAATCCTGTAGTCGTATCAAAGAGATGTTTATAGGCGTTGGCACGTTGCATGAAATACGCATAATCTTCCTCGTGACCCAGGTCTTTGGCCATTTGGGCAACACACCAATCATTATAACCAAACTCCAAGCTAATGGTAACCGACTCATCCAGCACATCAAAGGGAATATATCCGTGTTCCCTATAAGGCCTTAATCCCCGGGAATCACCCATCATGGTATTCTTTACGGCCTTATAAGCCTTATCCACATCATACTCCCGAAATCCTTTTAAATACGCTTCCACAATTACTGAAACCGCATGGTTCCCTGTCATGGTATTGGTCTCATTACCATATAGCGTCCATACCGGCAAGGTATCCTGTTCATCATAGTAAACAAGCATGGATTTGATAATATTGTTTATCCTGTTGGGCTGTATAATGTTCAACAAAGGATGTTGCGTCCTAAAGGTGTCCCAGAGGGACAAAGTTGAATGCCCCCCCCCTCGATTTATCTTGGCGATACTGTCATTTTGAAGCCGAAACTCCCCATTTACATCGTCAAAGCGTACCGGAGCCAATTGCGTATGATAAAGTGCAGTATAAAAAATAGTTTTCAGGGAATCTACAGGGGTTTCTATTTCTATCTTTCCCAAAAGGTCGTTCCATTGTGTTTCCGTTTGTGCCCTAACGGTATCAAAGGTTTGGGTTCCATGGGCCCCTAAGTTCATTTTTGCATTGTCAATACTTACTGAGGAAATCGCTATTCGCAGTTCAAGGGGGGCCAACCCATTGCCCAAAAAGAACTGTGCCCCTGTTTTTATCCCTTGTATCCCTTTCGATTCTTCCAAGACTTCACCATCCCTAGCCATCTTAGAATGGACAATAGCTTGAGAACTGGCTATGGCAAAAAAGACTTTTTGGTTTTTGGCCCAACCCGTGCTAAAGCGATGTCCTGTAATCAAGGTATCGTTCTCGACCCGTATTTCACTACTGGTAGGTCTATCCCAATTAATGGC
>JBCBSN010000073.1:0-16917 GCA_039819225.1 Bacteroidota bacterium
CTTTTCCTGTGCCCCGCGTATATCCACTTGTTTTATCTCCTCCAAATTTTCAATCTCGTCCTCAAGGTATTCTGCATATTCCTTGAGTTTTTCCACGGGATAATCTCCTTTAATATTGACATTAAGGATAGGAAAGGATTCGGCAAGGTTAAGATCAAAGACATTGGGTTCTACTTTGGCTCCGTTGAATACGGGCCAATCTTCACCGGCCTTCTCGGCATCCACTTCGTCCTTTACTTCCTGTTTGGCGTTTTCGACTGTGATGTTTTCATCAAACTCAATGACCACCATGGAATAGTCTTCTTGGGAAGTGGAAGTCATTTCCACAAAACTTTTCACATTCTTGAGGCGTTCTTCCAGGGGATCCGTGATTAATCGTTCCATATCTTCCGCTGTATTTCCGGGATACAGCGTACTTATATATATTTTGGTTTCCACAGCTTCCGGAAACTCTTCCCTGGGCATGGAAAAGTAGGAGGAAATCCCTATGAAGAGGAAGATGGCTATCATTACATAGATAACCGAAGGATTATCAATTGCCCAAGAAGAAAGACGAAATTCCTTATTTGCGTTCTTTTTTGCTTTTTCCATTAGTATGTAGTTTTTAGTAGGTAGATGTTAGTCTTTTATTGGCTTTTAATTTGACTAGCATATATTCGAAATCAGTGAGCTAAAGTCTATTGACTATCGACTGAAGACGTAGTAACATCAAGAATCTTCACACGCTGATTGTCCCTAACACTCCTTGCCCCTTCTACGACAATTTGGTCCCCTCCCGAAAGCCCCGATAGGACCTCTACAAGATCTCCCTGGGTTTTCCCCAGTTTTATAATGGCCTTTTTGGATAGGGTACCTTCATTTACTTCTTCTGTTAAATAGACGTACTGTTCCCCGGTAGCATTTTCTGATACCACACTTTGCGGGATTAAAATGGCATTTTCACTGGTATAATCGTTAATCTTGGCAACTGCAGTAAGGTTGGGCTTTATGGATCCTCCTTTATTGGGAACTGGAATCTCCACACTAAAGGATCGGTTGCCCGGATTGATAAAGTTTCCGGTTTGACGAATCTTACTTGCCACTGTACTGCCCAAAACCGGAAAATATATTTCTACAGGTTTTCCTGCGGTGACATTCGCCAAATGGGCTTCGGGAACCTCAACGTTCACGTACATGTCCGAAAGGTTTACGATTCTAAAAACCTCTGACCCGGGGCCAGGGGCAACAACGGTTCCCTGATCTTTGATGACCTGGTCAACAATCCCGGAAAAAGGAGCACGGATGGAAGATTTGCCCACTTGGCTTTCCAGTTGTTTTACGGCACTCTCCTGTGCTTCATACTGGGCTTTTGCCTGCAAATACTGGATTTCGGATCCTATATTTTGCTCCCATAGCCTTTTTTGGCGTTCAAAAGTGGTCTTGGCCAGTTCTGTCTGTGTTTTCAACTGGGCCAATTGGCTGGATAACCCGCCGTCATCTATTGAGGCCAGAAGTTGGCCTTTGCCTACCTGTTGTCCCTCCTTTACATAAACCCGGTACAACATGCCGGACATTTCGGGGTATACCAATACATTTTGATCCGTCATAACGTCGCCCTGCAGTTCCAAATAGTGAGAGAATTTTTGAGTATCCACGGTCATGGTAGAGACCAAGGGCAGTTTGGCATTGTCATCTAATTCCGCAATGGCGTTATCCAAGAGCTTTACTTGATCTTCCAATGCCTTTAATTCATTGGTCAGGTCACTTCTTTTGGAACGAATGGCTTCCAGATCCTTGCTGGCAACTACACTTTCTATAGAGTTTTCATTACCGCCACAGGATAGGATAATGATTGCCGTTGCTAAAACGAGATATGGTGATTTTTTCATTTTAAAAGTTTAGGAGTTATGAGTTTAGGAGTTTAGCGAATGCTGTTAAACCTCTAAACATTCTTAAGTTCTGATTTATACAAGGCATCTAGCATTGCGGTTATTTCGTTTAAATATTCTCTTATAAACTGGTAATCTTTGTCGCTAAGGAATTCTAAATCATTGGATATAATAGCTTGATTTAAAAGTTCCAACGAAGAGCTATAGGCAATCTCCGTAAAACGTGCTTTGTCCTTGGGGGAATGTCTACCTGTTCCCTCGGCGATATTTGACGAAATCGATATAGAACAACGCCTCATTTGGCTTACCAGTCCAAAACGTTCGTCTTCAGGAAACGTTTTGGTCTTTTTATATATGGTTACGGAAAGTTTTCTAGCTTTTTGCCAAACTTTTAGCTTTTCAAACGAGAGAATCTTCATGGTTTTATGTTTTTAAGCTCTTTATGATATTTGTTCTTTGCCTTTTCTAAACTTCTCCACTCTTAAACTCCTATACTCCTAAACTCAGTCCTCATTCAAAATAACCTCCAAGTCCGTCTTTTTATTGATTACCTCTACCATGGACTGTAGGTACTCCTGTTGGGCATCGTATAATTGTGTTTGGGCCTGGCGCAGCTCAAAGCTGGTGGCAAGACCTTCGGAGTACTTTATTTCGTTCTTGTTCTCTATACGTTCCGCCAACCTTAAATTTTCCTTGGAAGTATCATATTGTTCTATGGAAAAGATATAATCGCTTTTGGCCCTTTCCCATTGGAGCTCTAATTGCTGTTCCGTTTCCGAGAGTTGGGTCTTGGCCTTCTCAAAGGCGATTTTGGCGCGTTGGGTACTGGCACTTCTGCCCAGGGAACTGAACAAGGGAATGGTAAGATCTAAACCAAACGTCGAAAAATCAAACCAATCTTGGTCGCTATCCAAAAAGGAAAACTCATCCGAAAACGATATTGCACCGTAGTTGATAAAAGCGTTCAAGGTGGGCAGGGCCCTACTTTTAGCTGCTTTCAGCTCAAAAAAGCGTTGGTCGTTCAGGTTTTGTACAATTTTATAATCCACATTGTTGTCCAGTACAAAGTCGGATTCCAAAAGATTCAGGCTTATCTGTTTTTGAGTAAGGTCGTCCAAATTATCCTCTAATCGGGTGGGGGCATCTATGTCTATGCCCATAATCAAATTCAGCATCTGTAGGGTTATTTTCTCCAGGCGCGTGGCGTTCTTCAATTGGTTTTCCACTGAGGACAGGGTAATTTGTAGCTGTTCCACACTTTCCTCTTCCCCGAGACCATTTTCAAAGAGCTTTTGGGTTTCGAAAAGGTTCTTATCCAATGCGGCCCTGTTCTTTTCAAAAATAGCTACACTTTCACGAGCTAGCAGGACATTGCCATAGGCCTCCGTTACAGCTTTCCTTACGTCCAGATCGGTCTTCTCCTTGTTGTTGGCACTATATTCCAAAAAGGCCTTTGTGGCCTGTACCCCTACAATATAAGATCCGTCAAAAATTTGCTGCCTAAGGGTACCCGTAGCAATAACCTGCTGGGGTTGGCCAAAAACAACTTCCACAAATGAACCGGGCTCCTCACCTGCAATTTCTCCCGGAAGCTGTATTACCTGCTGGATCAATTGGTTCTGGTAATTTACAGAGCCATCGATCTGGGGTAGGCCAGAGGCGATTACCTCCCATTTCTGTTTTTGGGCATCGGTAAGGTCCCTATCCGCGTTAATTACGCTGTAATTGTTTTCCAGGGCAAAGGCAATGGCCTCTTCCAGGGTAAAGCTATAGGTCTGCTCCACCCGTTCTTGGGCAAAAACGTTTGCCGTGAAAAACAATAGGATAAAGGGTATGCTAAAAAAGATCCTCATTTATTCTTGGTTTGAATTGATGATTGAATTCAATATTTTTCTTCCCTTTGGGGTAACAATGCCCCTAAGGTGATATTCCAGGTATTCGTCCATAAGCTGGGCAAGGGGAAACTGGGTATGTGGAAAAATGTTTTGGTCGTTAACGCTGGTAACCCCAAAAAAATAGATCCGGGACACAAAATCCTCGTTAAGGTTTTCCCTGTAAATGCCCTGTTCCAAGCCCCGTTTTAAATTGTCCAGTATGCAGCCCTCCATCATTTTAAACTCCTTGGCCTTTATGGTTTCATAAATCTTGGGGTAATACTTTTGAAGTTGGAACTGCGGGGACGATTTTTCGTCCTTGAGATGGAGCATGGCAAATTTTTTAATTTCGTACAGTTCCTCGATCGGGTTTTTCCCAAGGGAACATATCTGTTCTATGCCCTCGGAAATGTTACAGAAAAAATGCATGGTGCTTTCCCCCACCAAATCGGTCTTGTTCTTAAAATGATGGTAAATGGTTTTTTTGGATATGCCCATCTCGTTGGCCAAATCGTCCATGGTAACGCTCTTAAACCCAAGGTTTAGGAACATATGCGTGGCTTTTTCCAAAATTTTTTCCTTCTGCATAGGCGGCAAATATATAGACGGAAACTTTAGACACACTAAAAGTTTCCAAAGTTTCACAATAATTTAACACCTCCTTAAGCCGTATCATTCTGTCTTATTTTGCCTCTCCACATAGGCGTTAAAGGCATTTTCACCTTCCTCCGCCCAGAACTTTTCATAGTGTTTCCATTTAGAAATATCATTTTTTACGTTATTGCAACTACCGGATTTCCAAACTTTTTTATGCTTGGATCCCTTATGGCCGTGATGACCGCCAAAACTCCCAAAAAGAATTTTTGCCAAGGCCAGTATACCTACGGCCTGCCAGTAGGTTATGGTGGGAAGGCCAAAAATATAGGGGATAAGCCAGTTCCATAACCATAGGGTAACATAGCCCAAAAGAAAAATAAGGACTATGCCCGCCAGGATGGCGAAAAAAAACTTAAATGCTTTGGTCATCTTTTTTTCCACTTGGTGTTTTATAGTGCGTTCCAGATGTTCTTTCATTTCTAAGGTTTTTAAATTATCATATCTTTTTTGATTTTAACTCCTTTAACAATTGCGATAGGGCGCGATGTCTTCTGGACATCAGGGTACCCTGGGGAATCCCGGATTCCTCCGAGATTTCCCTATACGTATATCCTTCAAAGTCTACTGCGATCAAAACATCCTTATAATCCGGTTTTAGATTTAGAATGGCCTTTTTTAGGTCCTTTTTCATTTGTTCCGAATAGGTATTGTCCGATGTGTCGTAGAACAGTTCCGTGAACTCCCGAAACCGACTTTCCATTTCGTCCTCTGGATAGGTTTTTGCCTTTTTGGAGCGCATTAGGTCTATTATCTTATTGCGGACGGAATTGTAGACAAAACCCGCCACATTTTCTATTGGGGATAGACTTTCCGCCCGGGTAAAGAGCTTTAAGGCCACATCTTGGACAATGTCTTCCGCATCGCGATCGCCTACATCGGCAATTCTAGATCGAACATACAAACGCAAGGACTGGTATTCCTCATCAAAGAAGGTTTGCAGTCTATTACGGTTTTCGGTATGGGTAGCCATATGCGTGCCGGTTAGCGTGCCGTTTCATCTATAAAGACGATAAAGTCAAGATCTATTGCATACAATTTTGTTCAAAAGCGATGTTTGTGCCCGCTCCAAGATCTAAGTGTCGTCAATAGGTGTATTTTTGAAGAAAAATGTTACCATGCGTTCCATAGATTTCTACCGTTCCGAGTTCATCGCCTACCTAAAGGAAAGAGTCCGGGACAAAGAACCGAGAAACCTTTATGAACCTATGGTCTATATCCTAAATCTGGGTGGTAAGCGCCTACGTCCCATACTGGTGCTCATGGCTGCCGAAATCTTTGGGGCCGATTATGAAAAGGCGTTGAATGCGGCTTTGGCGGTGGAGGTTTTTCATAATTTCTCCCTGGTACATGACGATATCATGGATGGGGCACCGTTGCGCAGGGGGCAATTGTCCGTTCACGAGAAATGGGATATAAACACGGGTATTCTTTCGGGCGATGCCATGCTGATCAAAGCCTATCAATTATTCGAAAATTATGAAGATCCCGTTTTCCGGGATTTGGCCAAGCTCTTTAGCCGCACCGCGATTGCTGTCTGCGAGGGCCAACAGTATGATATGGATTTTGAGCAACGAGAGGACGTGGCCCTTTCCGAATATCTGACCATGATCGAATATAAGACGGCCGTATTGGTGGCCGCAGCCCTAAAAATGGGTGCGATTATTGCCGGGGCTTCCGCACAATCCCAAAAGGTAGTGTATAATTTTGGACGGGATCTAGGCATTGCCTTTCAAATAAAGGACGATTACCTGGATGTCTTTGGTAATCCGGATACCTTTGGTAAGCAGGTGGGTGGGGATATCATCGAAAACAAAAAGACCTTCCTTTACCTTAAGGCCCTGGAATTGGGGACTCCTATTCAAAAACAGGAACTGCTGGATCTGTATTCCATACGACCGGAAGAACCTGGTGCTAAAATAGAATCCATAAAAAGGATTTTTCGGGATAGTGGTGCGGCCCAAAGTACCGAGACACATATGACATTGTACACTCAAAAGGCCTTTACGTGCCTGGAGGGGCTTGACATCAAGGAGGAAGCCACAAAAATGTTACGGGAGTTTGGCGAAAACCTCATGAATAGAAAGGTTTAGAACATCCTTCTCACCAGAGCCTTGAAGAAATCTGAAGAGGGAGCGGAATGCATTACTTTAAGGTCTTCCAAAAAATGGGTGTCCTCGTCCAGGAATTTAAGAATTTTTTGAGGGTCTATGTTTTTGAACATAGTCTCGAAAATATGATGCCCCTTGGCATTGTCACGGTACAGGATGTCCAACAATAAGAGATCATAATACCAAAACCTGTTTTTGGTTTTGAACTTTTTTAGGTTTTTTCCGCTCTTTAGGTGGGCAATTAGCTTTGGAATTTTCTTAGCTGTACTTTTAAAGGTATATCCCGTACTGGGCTTGGCCCATCCTCCGGCCGTTCCAATATGGAACATGTTCTTGCTGTTGTGTTGGGCAAAGTCGTAACATGTCATGGGAATACTCCCTTTCTCCTTGTCCAAAATCTCAAAGTCCGTCGTCTTAAAATAAGTAGAGATGTAATCTAGGATTGCCCTTTCATATTCCGCTTCGGGAAGCGTCTTTTCCGAAAACAGGGTGTATTCTACCAAAGCATAGGTCGGGGACATGGGCAGTACATACATAAAACGGGTATTTCCTTTTTGAGGGACGGAAAAATCCATAAAAGTCACTTGGTCCGTGGTAAATACCGGTTTCTTGGTCTTGACGAACCATCCTATAAAATGCTGTTGCAGCACGGGATGGCATTTTTGTCCTATGACCATTTTATAATCGAAGATGCTATTGAAGACTGTTTTGGCGGTATAGTTTTTACGTTTGGTGGTCACTAGTACCTGGTGGCCTTGGTCCTCCGTGTCCGTTACCCACTCCTGGGCAAAGATGATATTTGGATATGTGCCCAAACGCTTAAGAAAGGTTTTGTAAAAATCGATTCCCCTAACCATTTTATAGGTATAGGGGGTTATGGAAAACCGATTCGAAAATCGTTGGCCACCAAAATAGATATGGTTCCACGTCCTATGAAGGATGTCATCAAACGGTCCGGGGTCTTGTTCCCAAAAGCACCAAGTCCGGTCATTGTTTTTTTTATTGTCCCCGTCCAGCAATAGGACGGTACGGTCCTTAAAAAAGGAATCCTTTCCCATGGCATCTGCCAACATAAGTCCGGCGGCTCCCGCGCCTATAATGATGTAGTCATACTGAGACATTTTGTAAAAGTACAAATTTGGGCAGGTAAAAAATAGGCCGCAGGCTGGCAAGATATAATTTTAGATAAAACTAAATATTTGTTTTTGGGAATAAAAATGTAATTTTGTAAATAGAGGAAAATAGAGCTTGTATATCATGACGCTTTCGGAAGAAGACTACATTAAGACCATATATCATCTGGGCAAGGGAGGGAATTCTAGTGTTTCTACCAATGCCATTGCGGAGCAGATGGATACCAAGCCTTCTTCCGTTACGGACATGATCAAGAAGCTCTCCGAAAAAGGGTTGATTCACTATAGGAAGTACAAAGGGGTTTCTTTGACCGAATATGGCACCAAGACAGCCTTGACATTGGTGCGCAAACATCGGCTCTGGGAGGTTTTTTTGGTGGATAAGCTTGATTTTTCCTGGGATGAGGTCCATGAAGTAGCGGAGCAGTTAGAGCACATAAAAAGTGAGCAATTGGTAGACCGCCTAGATCGGCATTTGGGATACCCCAAAGTTGATCCCCATGGAGACCCTATTCCCTCCAAGGACGGGGTGCTCAAGAAATCCGTAAAGAAATTGTTGAACGAAGTTCCTGTGGGAAGCGAAGGGGTCTGTATAGGAGTAAAGGATTCCACCGCACCGTTTTTACGATTTTTGGACAAGAACAATATTGCCCTTGGGGATACCATAACCGTTTTGGAAAAAGAAGAATTTGATGGTTCCCTACATATCCGCATCAAGGAAAGGGACATTCACATTTCCGATCGAATAGCCGCCAACCTATATCTTAAAATTACGGAGTGACCATGCAAAACTTTATTGATTATTTTGAGAGTATCGACCCTATTTTAGCGGCCTTTTTCGCCACGCTGTTCACATGGGGCCTTACAGCGGCCGGAGCGGCCTTGGTGTTTCTTTTCAAAGGGATGAACCGTGCCTTGTTGGACGGGATGCTGGGTTTTACAGGAGGGGTCATGGTAGCTGCAAGTTTTTGGAGCCTTTTGGCCCCCGGCATTGCTATGAGCGAGGGAGAGGGCTTTGTAAAGGTAATTCCCGCGGCCGTGGGTTTTCTCTTGGGAGCGGCCTTCATTTATGGCCTGGACAAGATTCTGCCGCATTTGCATATCAACTTCAAGGAAGCGGAAGGTGTGAAGACACCATGGCGTAGGACTACCCTGCTAACTTTGGCCATTACCTTGCATAACATCCCGGAAGGCTTGGCCGTTGGCGTTCTTTTTGGTGGAGTGGCGGCAGGGTTCGAGGGAGCCAGCATTGGTGGGGCGGTGGCCCTGGCCCTGGGTATCGGGCTGCAGAACTTCCCGGAAGGTTTTGCCGTGGCCATGCCATTACGACGACAAGGGTTAAGCCGGTATAAAAGCTTTTTGTACGGGCAGGCCTCGGCCCTTGTAGAGCCCATAGCGGCCGTTCTTGGTGCCTGGGCGGTACTGACTTTTGAGCCTATTTTGCCCTATGCCCTATCCTTTGCCGCTGGGGCCATGATCTTTGTGGTAGTAGAGGAAGTAATCCCGGAAACCCAACAGGATAAGTATACGGATATCGCCACCATGGGCTTTATCGGGGGTTTTATTATTATGATGACTTTGGATGTGGGGTTAGGGTAAGGGTTCCAAATAGCGGGCATGTTGAATAGACAGACCTGTCCGGTCTATAGACTATTATCCGGATTAAAGGGAATATCGTCATCGGGATCCTTGTCGTCATAATCGATTCCGGGCGGATTAAAAAGACCCCAGCGGTCAATGATATAGTTCCACGGATCAAAGGTTTTTACCCATTCTGCAAAGAGCACACGAAATTCCTCCACCTCGTTGCGAAGGAGTTCCAAATATTCCGTGTGTTGAAACCCCCACATTTTAAGCCCGGTACAACCGGTCTGCACCTCCCGTGCCGCTTTGCGGATAATGGCAGCGTTCTCCATGCGCAGGTCATATAGGTCTCCACCTTCTGCTCCTGCAATCTTGGGACAGATCAGCATGGCATCGCCCCTTAATTGTTCCGCCTGGTTTTGAAGCAGGCCTCGTTCACTTTCGCCCAATTGGGCATATTCCTCATCCTCGTCATTGACCAATCCTGCAATTTTATCCGCCAATTCAAAGATGTGCCATCCCTTTTTATAGAGCGGCATTCGCCGGACTTTATCGCGCGACCTACCGGGGTCATTGTCTTCTTCCCACATCTATTTTTTCTTTTTAAGTTCTTCTAGAATAAGACCAAAATCATACTGCAGGTCTTCATGCAACGCCCCGATTTTCTTTTCTATAAAAATCAATTGTCGCCCATATAGATTCATTAGCGTAGTGTTTTGTTGGATCGAAGGCCTAAAACGCCTTAGCTTTTGGCAGAAATGGAGCAGTAACGTTACCTCGGTCTCCTTATTGCCGGAATAACGGATGTATTTCTTAAGGTTCCTAAGGATTTTGCGCACACTTTTTTTGACGTAGAAAAAACTTTTTGGGTTGATTTCCAGAAATTGCCGATCCGTTTCGTCCTTTACCATTTCAATATAGCCCTCCTCGTTATCCGCCTCGAACAACAAGTAGGTAAGCAGCTCCTTATTCTCCTTTTTGAATCGGGATAGACGAAGACAAAGCTGAAGCAATTCATCCGGCTCGCGATGCTGCAATTCTTTTTTTAATTGTGCTACCGTAGCTGCCTTCATAAGGTAAAAATAGGATAAAATGGGCGAAATTACGCCCTAGGCCGGTAATCGGGAATAGGAGTTGTACAATACCTTGATCATTAGACTTTTCCCCAAGGGCTATTGCCTAAAATCCAATATCTTTAGGAAATGAAGGCTAGCAGAGTTCCAGAGATTTATTTTCGAAAGGATTATGAAGATCTAGGTTTCGAGATTATCCGGTTGGAATCTTTTTTGGAGCGGCGGGGCAAGATATTACAAACTTCACCACATCGGATACGGTTTTATGCCATGCTTTTTATAGAAGAGGGTGAGGGGGTTCACTATATCGATTTTAAGCGGCTTACCCTCGGCAAAGGAAGTCTGTTGTTTATTGGGAAAGATCAGGTACATGCCTGGAACAGGTGGACGGGGATTACGGGATATATAGTTCTGTTTACAGAACGGTTTTTATACAGGAACCAAGTGCAATTCCATGATCTGTCCTATACCTATCCTTATAATGCCAATTTATACAGCCCTAAATTGGAGACCTGTGGTCGCCCTGTTTTTGATGTTCTTGCCTTGTTGCTTCCGCTCATGCATGCCGAGTATATATCCCGCAACACTTCCGGTCAGGGAGAATCCTTGCAGTGTTTGTTGCGTTTCCTGATTCTAAAGATCCGATCTACCATGGAACCTGGGAGGAATTTCGAGGATGAAAAAATGAAGTCCCTCTTTATCCTATTCCAAAAAGCATTAGACCAAAACCTATCCGTGACCCGAAATGTTTCCGATTATTGTACCCTTCTAAAAGTATCCTATCATCGGCTTAACCGGACCGTAAAAAGATTGACCCAAAAAACGGCAAAGGCCTTTATTGATGATATGCTCATCCTGGAGGCAAAAAGGCATCTTGCGGAAAAGGCCATCAATACGAGTGAGATATCCTATGTACTGGGCTTTGAGGAGCCTACCAATTTCACCAAGTTTTTTAAAAAGTACACGGGCAAGACTCCTAAATACTTCAGGGATTCTTTGAACTCGTCTTGAGTTTTTGTTTGTGACCGAGAATTCCGGCTTTTGTGCCCTAAAGAAGGCTTTTTTGAGCTGCATAGCCATAGCTACGCAGGGATAAAAAGACAGGGGCGAGTGGATGTAAAGCCCAGTGGCTTTCTGAAGAGAGCAGCCTGGGGATGCGGCGTCGTGCAAAATGTGAAAATCACAGGTAAAAGAAAAACCCAAGACGAGTTCTTTGTAAAAGCCTTCCTTCATTAGAAGATTTACCATTATCCATCCTTTTTTAGGAGGATTCACCTTGGGGCAACGGGACCTGGTTTCGAAATTTGTTCAAGAACGGGAAGGTGTTGAATCTGGTCACATTATAGAACATCCGTTCGGGCGCTACAAAAACCTTAAGTAGTAGAAATTATAAGAACTATAAAAACGAACACTATGGGACAAAAACTGGAAAATGCCAAAAAATTGTATATGGAAGGGATTAGGGACGGCCATATTGAAGTAGTGGATAAATATACCGGCGACCGTTACACGCAGCACAGCACCGGTGTGGCGGACGGTACGGAGGGATTCAAAGACTTCTTTACCGGATTTTTGGAGCGCACCAAAGATAGGGACATTCGGGTCGTCCGAAGCATTGAGGACGGCGACTATGTGTTTTTGCAGGTCTATCAGAATATTGATAATGGTACTGCGAAATGGGTAACTACGGATATGTTCCATACGGATAAAAACGACAAGATCATGGAACACTGGGATGTAATAGCCGCTTACAAGGAAGCTTCGGAAACGGTTTCCGGAAATGATGTGGTCTTGGGCGATTTTGAGTTGAAGGACTTGGACAAAACGGAGGAAAACAAAGCCCTGGTCCGTAGTTTTCTGGTAGAAGTGTTCCAGAATGCCGATCATGGTGCGTTGGAGAACTATGTATCCGAGGAAACATATATCCAGCATAATCCTATGGTCGCCAATGGACTTGATGCCGTACGCCAATTTTTGGCCAACCAGGATTTTAATTATGACTTTGTGTTTAAGGTCTTGGGCCAGGGCGATCATGTCGTAAGCTATTCCAAGGCCACTTACAACGGGATGGAACTCGCCGTTTTTGACCTATTTCGAATTAAAAATGGGAAAATCGTGGAACACTGGGACAATATGGAACCCATACCCCCCCGATCGGAATGGGCCAATACCGGAAAGTTTTAGGAAAGAAATGTTGATAAAAGGGAAGGTAAAATCTGCCGGATTTTCCGCTAAGGTTCTACAAAGAATTTAGAGAAACAAGGAAGGAGATTGAAAGGGTCAACATGTTCCGGGGCATACCCCACCTCGGGAAACACCAGAGGAAATCGACGTATTGAAATACGGAAACCGTTGTATCGCAAGGTCATGTTCAAACCCCAGAGTGTTCGGGGTAGGGCTTTTTACTAGGAGGATTATTTTAACATTCAAGTAAGGGTGGAATCCCTGCTAAATCAAGCACTTATTATTTGCTCTAAAAAGTGGCCCACATAGTAGGAGACCACTGCAGCGATTCCGCCAAGCACCAAGGTTTCCAGAATTCCCTTCCAAAAGGAAGTTTGGTTAATATGGGTCTTGAGCCAGCCGATAAATACAAAACCGATTCCCGTAAGTAGGGAGGCAATACCGAAAAGGTTATGATTTAAGGGATGAAAATAGTCGATTACATAGATGATAAGGGGGATTAGCCCGATCATAATAAAGGAAACATAAGTATAGGTACCTATCCAAAAAGGGGACCGATCTTCCTTTACCATATCCAATTCTTCCTTCATTATGGTATTTACCCATACTTCTCTATTACTTGTAATTACTTGGGTCACCTGCTCCAAAAGGTCTCCTTGAAAGCCCTTGGCGGCATAGATTTGGCGAATATCTTCTATTTCGGTATGTGGAAGATTGTCTACTTCCCAGTATTCGGCCTGTTTGTGCTTGTCGTAGTTGTCCTGTTCCGATTTCGTGGAGAGATAGGCTCCTATGGACATGGCAAAACCGTCCGCCAGGAGATTGGCAAATCCCAGAATAATGATAACGGCACTATCCAAGCCCGCCCCAACGGATCCGGATACTACCGCAAATGTGGTGACACACCCATCTATCCCACCGTATACGAATTCCCCCAGGTATTTTTCAAAATGTTTGTAGGCGCCGTTTGTCCTCTGAAGGGGATGTGTATGGACTTCCAATTGATTCATAGACTCGTGTTTGGTGCTTCGCAAGCTATTGAAAATTGGGTAAATTTTGGATTAAGTTTTTGTGAACTCTTTGACGCCGTTCATTAAATTACGGTAATGTCCCAGGAAGGGATAGTACACAGCTGGTGTTGTTAAAAAGAACACGTTCAACTACCTTTAGCACTTTAAAAAAAGATGCCGTGCGGGACTATATAATACTTTTTTTTCTCGGATTTTTGGTTCAGGGGGTTATGGCCCAGAAACAAAACTTTTCATATCTGGACGTTTTTGACCTACAATATGCTTCCGATCCCCAAATTTCGCCGGATGGCGAATGGGTGGTCTATAGGCGAATGGGCTTTGATCGTATGAAGGACAAGGCCGAGGGCAAGCTTTGGATGATAAAAACGGATGGTGGTCAACATCATAAACTAACAGCTAATGAAGTGTCCGAAAGCAGTCCGAGATGGTCGCCGGACGGGAAACGATTGGCCTTTTTGAGCAGTACTGCCGAGGGTTCGGAAATTTATGTCTACTGGATGGCCACCGGTTCCTATGCCCGCATATCCCAATTGCCCTTTGGCCCCACCTCCTTGGCCTGGTCCCCGGACGGAAAGCACTTGGCCTTCTCCATGCATGTGGCCCAAAAGCCCCCGATAATCGCAAAAATCCCTGAAAAACCAACAGGGGCCCAATGGGCAAAAAAGCCCAGAATCACGGATAGGCTGTATCATGAAGAGGATGGGAAAGGATATTTGGATCCCGGATTCCACCATATTTTTGTGATTCCGGCGGAGGGCGGGGCGGCAAGGCAACTGACTTCAGGAGACTTTCATCATCGCGGAAAGTTGTCCTGGTCCCCGGATGGCCAAAAAATCTATTTTTCCGGTAACCGATCTGCGGATTGGGAGTACGATTTCAGAAATAGTGAGATTTACGCGGTCCAGTTAGAAAATGGAGAGATTAGCGCGTTGACCGATCGTGATGGTCCCGATACCTATCCCGCGGTTTCGCCGAATGGCCAACACATTGCCTATATCGGTTTTCAGGACAGAAGACAAGCCTATCAGGTACAACAATTGCATATCATGGATACCGATGGGGGTAATAGGCGTACCATCTCCCAAAATTTAGATCGTAGCGTTTCGGATTTGGTATGGGATGCCAGGGGTACGGGGCTCTATTTCATGTATACCGATAAGGGGAACACCAAGATAGGCCGTATCTCCCTTTCGGGAAATGTGGATACATTGGCGGATGATGTTGGGGGCACTTCTATTGGAAGGCCCTATTCCAGTGGCTCGTTTTCAGTTTCAAGGGGTGGGAAACTGACCTACACCCAAAGTAGACCGGAGTATCCGGCGGAATTGGCCATAGTTTCCCCAAAACACAAAGGATCCAAAAAGATAACCGCTTTGAACAAGGCCTTGCTGGATTACCGGACATTGGGCAAAGTGGAGGAGGTATGGTACAAATCTTCGATCGATCAACGGGATATCCAAGCTTGGGTGGTATATCCCCCCAATTACAATGCCACCAAAAAATATCCCTTCCTTGTAGAAAACCATGGGGGTCCCATCCTAAACTACGGTGACCGATTTTCGGCCGAGATGCAGCTCTATGCCGCGGCTGGTTATGTGGTCTTTTATCCCAATGCGCGGGGTAGTACCAGTTATGGGGAAGAATTTGGGAACCTATTGTACCATAACTACCCTGGTGAGGATTATAACGATGTTATGGACGGGGTGGACCATTGTATCCAAAAAGGCATTGCCCATGAAGATGCGCTTTATGTGACTGGCGGAAGTGCAGGGGGCATCATGACGGCATGGATGATTGGTAAGAACAATCGTTTTGAGGCTGCCGTGGTGACCAAACCTGTAATGAACTGGATAAGCAAGACCCTTGTGGCCGATAACTATTTTTGGTATGCCAACAGCCGATATCCCGGCCAGCCCTGGGAAAATTTTGAGACCTATTGGAAATTTTCGCCCATTTCGCTCGTTGGTACTATAGAGACCCCAACCATGGTTATGGTGGGAATGGACGACTTGCGCACACCGCCCAGCGAAGCCAAACAATTGTACCACGCCCTAAAGTTGCGAAAGGTACCCACTGTTCTGGTAGAAATCCCAGGGGCAAGCCATGGCATTGCCAATAGGCCCAGTAACCTGATTGCCAAAATAGCGCATACCTTGGCCTGGTTTGAAAAGTATGACGGGGTCGAAGAACAAGGGAGGGAGAAAGTACGAAATTAGAAATACGAAATGGACGGAATAAAAACTTGTCTGTTGGCAGACATATCCGTGATTTTTTTATAAATGCGAAAGGAGCATAAAACGTTGTGGAATGGTATCGTAGCCGTTACGGTCATTGTTTGCCTATTGGCCCTGCTATCGCATTACAAAAACTGGGTGCGCACCAATTCCAATGGTATGAAAATCCTTTCCGGGTTTTACTATAAAAACATACCGTTTTCGGATTTGGATAGTGTACAATGGGCGGAGCGTATTCCCCCTATGGAGCGCCTTAACGGATTTTCCGCCTTGGGCAAGGAGAAAGGCATTTTTAGGGAGTTCAAGGATTCCCTCACGGATAAAAAAGTATACGTGTATGTGGATAACTTATCGCACCAAAAAATTAAATTGGTATATAGGGATTCGGTAAAGCTTTTTATGAACCTCAAGGATTCCACGGATACCGACAAAATGTATCAACTCTTTAAAGACAGGATAGATGCGGAAAAAGAGTAAGCACTCCAGGGGAATGACACCTTGGGGAGCCGTGGTCTTAAAGTCCCTTGGCATTAAAATAAGTATGTTCCCACTGTTCATAGTACCCCTGATATCCATGGGACAAAATACACTTTCGGTTTCCATTGAAGGTGTGCAAACCTCGGAAGGTTCGGTAAAAGTGGCGATTTACGACCGGGAAGAAGGTTTCCTGGAATTTGAACAGGTAGTGAAGACCGGAAGGGCAAAGGCCAAAAAGGGCGTTACGGAACTGGCCATTGATGATCTTCCTTCCGGGGAATATGCCCTTGCCATTTTCCATGATGAGAACGATAATGATATCCTGGATAGCAATTGGCTTGGGATTCCCAAGGAAAGGGTGTGCTTCTCCAAAGCAAAAATGAAGATTTTTGGCCCGCCCAGCTTTAAGGAGTGTGCGTTCCACCTTGTGTCGGATAAGGAGATTACGGTGTCTTTTTGACTTAAACCCACTAGTTACTTCGGGGGATTTCCATAGTCGGACAAGAAATAGACCTGGGCCTTGGCGGCTCTATAAGGTTAAATTCTTATTAAACTTTTTTTAAAACGAACGTTTCAATATATATTCGTTTGGTGAACAAGAAAGAATGCCAAGAATAGCCGAATTTAGTCAGGAGGAAGTACTCAAAAATGTCATGGGCGTTTTTTGGGAAAAGGGCTATAGCGGTACCTCCAT
>JBCBSN010000074.1:0-16834 GCA_039819225.1 Bacteroidota bacterium
CCCCCCCCCCCCCCCCCTTTTTTTTCCTCTCTGTCCCCACTCTTTTAATTCACGTAGGAATTACTATCTTTCCCTTCACGACGCTCTTGCGTTCTCCTCTACCATAAACTGGGAAACAAGGCCCTCCCTTTGGGACCCCAAAACCTTACGTACGCCCACTTCCTTTCCCCTTTTTTCACTTTGTGCCGTGGAAAGGTTTATGAAATTGATACAGGCAATGATCAAGATGATCGCGGCGATCCATAACATTAACCGGACAAGCGTAATCTGGCCACCAACAATTTTCCCATCCTGAAATTCGGAGCGCAAATGCCAATCCTTGATGGAATGCAAAAAAGCATATGTATCCGCATTGTTTTTACTGGCATCCAGTTTTGAGGGAATCATGGCCCGTACCTTGGCGTCAACCTTATCAAAGTCGGCATTTGGGGCAAGTTCCACGAAGGTGTTGGTAAAATTGTTAGCATAATTCTCGGCCCATGAAACGTCTTCCCCGAATCCATAACTCTCAAAAGGCAACAAAAACTCAAATCCAAAAGTGACATTGTGAGGCAAATCCGCCACTACGCCCCTGACCGTGAAATTGTGTTCATTGTTTATTTTGATCACTTGGTCCATGGCCGGGACATTTTCCCCAAAAAGGGCAAGGGCCGTTTTTTGGGTCAGGACAATGGCATCTGGCCTATCCAAGACATCTTTGGCCTCTCCTTCTACAAAACGCAGACCAAAAATGTCAAGAAAATCAGGGTCTACAAAAGTTCCTGTCCTGTTTATCCCGTTATCCCCTTTCGAGAGCAATAGCTCCTGGTTCGATGTTCTTGCAGCTCTTGTGATCTCCGGTATCTCTTCTTTTAAATCATGGGCCAAGGGTCCCGGCGTATCGTCGAATGTGGCTATGCCATCATCAAAATTATGGTTGGTAAGGGCAAAATGGATCAAATCCTGTTTTGCAAAAACGCTGTCGTAGTTTATTTCGTCCTCGGCCCAAAGTAGGATCAGGCAAGAACAACTGATCCCAATTGCCAATCCCAAAACATTGATAGTAGTAAAGACCTTTCTTTTGATGAGGTTGCGCCATGCAATTTTTAGATAGTTTTTGAACATAACCTTTCGTTTTCATTTCATCGCCGTGTAGGCGGGAATCTGTTAAATGTTCTCTTCATTTCATCCCTAGATCTAACTTATTGAAAGCAAGTCATTGTAGGTATGGTTTCAGCTTTTCGTTTTAGACCTACAAGGTTCCTCGCTTGGGCGAAGGAAACCTTGCGGATCTTATTCCGTCCTAAGGCTTTTTAACGGTTGAATCAAAGCCGCACCTACGGATTGATAGCTTACCGTTACCAGGGCAATGATCAGCGCAATGACCGTAGCTCCTAGGAATACGCCCCAGCCTAGATCGATCTTATAGGCAAAATCCTCCAGCCACCGATCCATCATATACCATCCCATGGGGATGGCGAGGAGTATGGATAGGCATACCAGCTTTAAATAATTAATACTCAATAGGGTATAGATATTTTGAAACGATGCCCCGAGGACCCTACGGATACTAATTTCTTTTTTGCGTTGCTCAACCATAAAGGCAGAAAGGGCAAACAGCCCCAAACAGGCCACAAAAATGGCGAGGATGGCGAAGACGAGAAAAATGGTGCGAATGCGACTTACATTCTTGTACATCCATGCAAAAGAGTCGTTCATAAAGGCATACCTAAAGGCCATATCAGGAATAAACTCTCCCCATTTGGCCTCTAGGGCGGCCAACAGGGAAGTCATGTTCCCCGTATTGGCCTTGACCGAAATAATGGACGGACTTATCCCCCTAAAAAAGCAGAGCGGCTGTACCTCTTGTTTCATGGTATTGTAATTAAAATCCTCCACCACGCCGATAACTTCATACAACTGTCCGTACCTGGATATCCGTTTCCCAATGGGATTTTCCAGGTCTAGTTTTTCCACCATGGCCTGGTTGATGATAGTGGACTCATCGTCCGTACTTCTATTTCCGGAAAAATTGCGTCCGGCCACCAAATTCATCCCTAAGGTTTCCAGATAATCCTCATCAATGACCCAGGCTTGGCCCCCAACGGTCTCGTCCAAATTCTCCCTGCCTTCGTTGGTAAAACTGTTGCCGTTCCGCTTGGTTCCACCAATGGGCAGATAATCGCTAATGCTTACACTGCCGACCCCGTTCAGGTTTTCCAATTCCTCCTTAAAGGTCTCTACCTTATCGTTCAACGCATTTGTCCCATACAGTTGGATTACCTGTTCCTTTTCAAAACCGATTTTAGAGTTTAAGATAAAATCCATTTGTTGGTTTACGATCAAAGTACCTATAATCAGGATGATGGAAATGGTAAACTGGAACACGACAAGGCCGCTTCGTAATCCGCTTGTTTTTTTGCTCTGGCCCATCATACCCTTAAGGACTTTGGCCGGTTTAAACCGGGACAAATAAAAGGAGGGATAAAGTCCTGCCAAAATCCCGACCAAAAGGGCCGCTCCCAGAACTATGGGGACAAAGGCCGGATTCTCCCATGGCAGATCCAAGGCCTTCCCGGACATTTCCCGAAACAGGGGCATCAAGGCCCAGGACAGCAAAATCCCCAAAACAAAGGCAATGACCGTAATGAGGACAGACTCTGTCAAAAACTGTCCGATCAAGTACTTCCTTGAGGAGCCCACCGCCTTGCGTACCCCGACTTCCTTGGCCCGGTTAACCGATTTGGCCGTGGAGAGGTTTACAAAATTGATACTGGCGATGACCAAGATAAAAAGGGCCACAATTCCAAAAATCCAAACGATTTTGATATCGTTCCGATAGCTGGATTCAAAATCAATCTCCGCCGAATATAGGTTGATGTCGGTAAGCTTTTGCAGGGACATACTCAGGTTATCCTCCAAAGTTTCCCCCATTACAAAGCCCGCTGCCAAATAAGCAGGTTTGAGATAGGTGTGGATAAGGGTGTTGGACATCTTTTTTTCAAAGGCGGCCACATCGGTATCCGGGCGGAGCACCAAATAGGTAAAATAATTGTTCTGAAACCAGCGGGTCTGCTCCCCTTCACCAAACTCCACTCCTTCTAGGGTTATAAAAAAATCATAATCCAGATGGGAATTGCTGGGAAAGTCCGCCATAACCCCGTTGATTCGAAACGGATCGTCCGTATTTCCATTCAGATACATGACCTTGCCCACGGGATTTCCGGTGCCAAAGTGTTTTTGGGCCATGCGCAGCGAGATGACTATGGTCTTGGGCTCTGACAAGGCCGTAGCCACATCCCCACGTAGCATGGGAATTCCCATGATGTCCAACATGGAGGGATCGGCATAGGCAAAGCCTTCCTCATGATGCTGAGTGGCCTGTCCTTCTATACGGATTTCATTGCTGCCCCCTCCATAGAATAATTCATTCGCCATTAAACGTCCCGCTTGCACCACTTCAGGGAAGTCGGCCAAAACCGTGGAGCCTGTATTGGCCGAAAAATGTATCCCTTTTTCTACCCTACCGTCTATGAGATAATTCCCTATCATTCGGTATACATTTCTGGAATTGGGCACATGTTTGTCGTAGCTGCTTTCATGACGGATGTAAACCGTAATTAGGATACAGGCCGCTACCCCGATACTTAGCCCTACAATATTGATAAACGTAAAACCCCTGTTCTTTAACAGGTTTCGCCAAGCGATTTTTAGATAGTTTTTGAACATGACTCATCATTTTTAGGTCATTTCCGCGCAGGCGGAAATCTCCTTAATTGTGTTTTTAACTCCATTCCTGCGTAGGCAGGAATCTGTTCAATCCAATAGAACACTTCCTTCTAAACCTAAAAGGTTCTTCGCATCGACTTCGACTCGACTACGTTCGGTGCGACGCGCTTAGGGAACAAGCAGGGAAAACCTTGCAAGTTTCCCATTCTTTGGCACACCCCTGAATTCCCCTCAAGGGGACAATACCTACAATTACGTTCCCATCCTATATCTACCTTCCATTTTCACATTTGAGTAGGTGTCCTCCCCCGCCTATGGCGGGGAGCCCGCCTTCCTGGCGAGGCAGGTTGGAGCGTGCCCCTACTCCGTCCGTAAACTTTTTACCGGGTTGGTCAGGGCCGCTTGAACTATCAGATAACCAATTGTGCTCAATGTAATCAACACTACCCCACCAATTGCCACTGCAAAAACCCACCAGCTCAATGTTGTTCTGTACAGGTAGCCCTCCAGCCAACCGTTCATAAAATACCAAGTAAGAGGGGAAGCTATTAGACCTGCAATTAGGATGAGTTTAAAAAAATCAATGGTGAATAGATGTAAAATATGCCCAACTGTTCCCCCCAATACCCTTCGTATACCTATTTCCCGTATCCGTTGCACTACAAAAAAAGATATGATACCATAGAGCCCTAGGCAACATATGAAAATAGCCAAAACAGAAAACACTTTTGACAACGCCAGTAAACGTTGTTCGGCCTCATACTGTTCGGCAACACGCTCATTCATAAAACGGTAATCATAAATGTATTTGGGAAATACTGCTTGCCAACGCTGTTCTATAGCCTTCAAAGTGTTTTTTACATCGTGACCATTTATTTTAATTGCCAATTCGCTATACGCATCTTTGTTGGGTGCAATAAAAACCGGACTAATGGCTTCATGAAAGCTTTGGTCGTGAAAGTCGGCCACTACCCCGACAATGGAGGCCTTTGTTCCCGAAACGGTCAATTTTTTCCCCAAAAGCTCTTCAACCGAGGCCAAACCGAGCTTTTTGGCCAAGGCCCGATTCACTACTACCTCCTGGATGGAATCCGAGGCATAAAAATTCCTACCTAGAACAAGTTCCAGACCGAACACATTAAGATAATCTTCATCGGCCAATTTGGCCTGAATGGGAAATTCTTCATTCTCCGGCCTGTTGTGATAACGGACGGAGGTTCCCCAGTCGTTTTTGGCAGCTCCCGGACTGGACAAACAAGCTGTTATGTTCTTTACCCCGGAAATTCCCGTGATCCGTTCTTTTAGTCCTTTTAGTCGTTCCGCCCCCAATTCTTCTGGGATATCCACCATAAGTATGGCCTCTTTGTCAAAGCCTAAGTCTGCATTTACCGCATAGCCAATTTGCTTGGCAATGACCAATGTGGCCGCAATTACCGCGATGGAAATCGCAAATTGTACCGTGACCAATACTTTTCTTGTTATCCTACCCCCGTTGTCCTTCTGGCCAAGACTTCCTTTTAAGGCCAAAACAGGTACAATCCGAGCCAATAAAAATCCTGGATAGCTTCCGGAGATGACCGAAACGGCACACAATAAAAATACTATGAAAGCGATTGCCCTAAAATTCAGCAGGCCTTCCAGAGCGAGTTGTAACTCAAAAAGTTCGTTTAGATAGGGCAACGTTATAATGGCCATGACAATGCCCACCAACAAGGCAAAAAACCCGATAAGGAACGTTTCCGAGATAAATTGCCAAAAAAGATGTGTCTTCCGGCTCCCCAAGACCCTTCTAATCCCGATTTCCTTTGAACGAATAAACGATTGGGCCGAGGAAATATTGATAAAGTTGATACAGGCAATGCCCATCAAAAAGAATCCGATCAACACAAAAATCCATAAGAGATTCGAATCGATGCTTCCTGGATAATTGCCATTGAAGTGGATATCCGCCAAAGGCTGTAATTTGTAATGGTGTACATTTTTTCTGCCTTTTCTGTGCTTTTCCACGAGCTCTGGTAATACCGCCTCGATCGCCTTGGGATTTTGTTCGGGGCGCAAAAGTGTAAAGCACTGTAAACTGGACATAATCCCGCCCCATGTGCCACTGGCCAAAAAATCGTTATAACTGGCCACGGTCCCATAGGATAGAAATATATCGGCATTGATAACTGTATTCTTGGGAAGGTCTTTCAATACCCCGATTACCTCAATGGTTTCCAAATTGTTTAAAACAAACGTCCGGCCCATCGGGTTTTTATCCCCATATAATCTTTGGGCGGCACTTTGAGTAATATAGGCGGTATTGGGTTCCAACAGCGACCTTTCGGTGCGTTGCTCTTGTAGGGGAAAATTCAAAATATCAAAAAAATGGGGCTGGGTAAAAGCAATGTTTTCTTGAAACCTTTCTTCCCCCGACAGTGATACATCACTAATGAGTTGATCTCCCCAACTCACAATATTTGCCACTTTCTCCGTATAGTCATAGTCCGTTCTAAAGGCTTCGGCAAACCCCGGAGGGACACTGGCCCTATATCCGATATTATCCCTATGGAGTTCCGTAACCACCCTATATATCCGATCTGAATTGGAATGAAAATTGTCATACCCCAGATGATGGGTTACAAAAAGAAATATGAGGATACTGGAGCAAAAGCCTATGGCCAGCCCAATAATACTTATGAATGCAGAACCTTTTCTTTTTAAAAGGCTTCTCCAAGCGATTTTTAGATAATTCTTTAACATATCCTTACTTCTTTAAAAAGGGTTCTACACTGGCCCAGACCGCATTCCAATTGCAATAGAAAACCACATGGCCACATCCTGGGATAATGGATAACTGGGATTCCTTAATCCATTCATGGGCCTTGAGCAAGGTCTCGGGTGCCGAATATTCATCCTTGTCCCCGGCCATGATAAGGACAGGACAGCTTATCTTTTCAAATGTTTTCCTACTCACGGCTTCATTTTCATATAGTGCATTAAGCCATTGTAAACTCTGGCCCCAACAATCGGGCTCCGGCATATGGGCCAGTCTACCTTTAAAATAGTTCTCGGCCTCCTTCATAAGCTTTTCTTTGGAATACCCATAGTTTACCCCGGAACCCTGGGGCATATCCCCGGCCCCGATAACCACCATTTGTTTGACTTTCTCCGGATATTGGGCGGCCAAAGTATAGGCGGCGTAACCCCCGTCCGAAAATCCAATGACCCTAGCCCGTTCAATTCCCAAATGTTCCATAAGTCCATGGGCATCCTTGGCCCTTTGATCATAGGTAAATGGCTCCTGCCCGATATCCGATTTTACATGGCCCCTTGTGGCCAGGCAGATGACCCTATAGTTTTTGGAGAGCGCATTTATAAAGAATTCAAATTCATTGATGTAGCCATAGACACCGCCGTGCAACATAAGTATAGGCTCGCCTTCCCCATACATCTCATAGTAAAGTCTGGTATCCTTTTTCACTTCAAAATAATTGCCCGCCCTGTCGTTGTAACCGTAGTTGATTTTTGTTCTTTCCTGAGCCCTGGATAGGACAAAGAATGTGAGGCATAGTCCAATGGTGAATACATTTCTCATACAGTTTCTTCGGTTTTTGAACCTGCAAAGTCTCTAGATACCAATGCTTGGCACAGGCCTTGTGGGTTTCGTTTTCATTTTTTTCCTAGACCTGACAAGTCTTGCATATTCCTAAATCTTTCCTTACCAAACCTACAAGGTTCCCCTTTGGATGGGGAAAACCGTGCAGGTTAAGCCCCTTTTTGTTTGCCAAGGTTTCCCTGAGCGATTTTGACTTGTATTTTTAACATTGTATCCGTTTCAGTTCAATAAGTTCTTTTCCTGGGAAACGATTTTTATGCCATATTTTTAAAAGTTTGATAATCAGTTTCTTATACTGAATAATAAATGCTATTTAGTTTTGTAGTGTAAAATATTTGGACAGCAATTGTATACTATTTGGACACCCACGGTTGGTTGTATTCCTGGCCAATAAAAGGTCACTGCTTTATCTGGGCCTACTTTTAGTCCTAGACCTGTCAGGTTTCGGAAACCTTACAGGTCTCAAGTTTTCGTCTTAGACCTACAAGGTTCTTCGCATACCTTCGACTTTACCTCGACTACGCTCGGTGCGACCCGCTAAGGAAACACGCTAAGGCGGTGACCAAGTAAACCTTGCAGGTCTGCAAGTCTTTTAAGTCCGAGTAAGAATGCTCACCCGCCTTAGGCGGGGAGTGAGGGGCTTCCTTATTCCGTCCTCAAGCTTTTTACCGGGTTGGCCAAGGAGGCTTTGACCGATTGAAAACTCACCGTGAGCAAGGCAATGGCCACCATGGTCAAAAAAGGCCATACAAAGTAGGTCCAATGCATGGGGATTCGAAAGGCATAGCCCTGAAGCCAATTGCTGGCCATATACCAGGCCAGGGGAATGGAAACCACAAAGGCCAATGCCAACAAGAGAGCATATTCCTTATACAATAGTTTGAGGATTCCCTGTACCGAGGCCCCCAAAACCTTTCGTATCCCGATTTCCCGGGTGCGCTGCAAGGTGGTAAAGGAGGCTAGCCCGAACAGCCCCAAACAGGCCACAAAAATGGCGAGTACCGTAAATAAGCCAAACACTTGGCCAAACCTCCGATCGGCCTTGTACTGCTTGTCAAACTGTTCATCCAGAAAGAAATACTCAAAAGTGTTTCCCGGAAAAAAAGCGTCCCATTCCGTTTGCACCTGGGCCAGGGTCCGGGATATGCGGGCCATATCTGTTTTTATGGAAAAATAACCATAGACACCGGGATTCAATCTAAGGATAAGAGGTTCATAAGCATCCCTAAGGGATTGCTGATGAAAGTTTTCCACTACGCCCACTATGGTACATTGATCGCCCCAGAACTCTATTTGTTTTCCTATCGCTTCGTCTGGATCGTTAAAGCCCAAATGCTCTATTCCCTTTCGGTTAAAGACCACATTGACCTGCTCCGCCCCAAAGTCCCTAGAGAACTTTCTGCCTGCAATCAATTTGGTATCGTATAGCTCCAGAAAGTCATGGTCTACATGGATAAAGCGATACTGTTTTTGTTCGGACTCATCCTGATTCACCAAACGGATGCCCCCTGCATTACCCCCCGTACCTTCCCCGGGCACAACGGAGGAAACGGCCACGCCCTTTATATCCGGATACTGCAGCAACTTTTCCTTTAAGGCCTGCTTTTGGGCCACAAAGGTAGAGTCTGTGGCAATGGGTGCCCGTATTACCAAGGTCTGGTCAATATCGATTCCAAGCGATTGGTTCCGCATAAATTGGATCTGCTGGTACACCACCAAGGAGCCTATCAATAAAAACAAGGAGGCGGCAAATTGCAGCACTACCAGGCCTTTTCGCAACAGGTTGCCTTGTTGGGGGCCGCCCATATTGCCCTTGAGGACTTCCACAGGTTTAAACCGGGATAGGACGATAGCAGGATAGAGTCCGGATAATACGACTCCCACAAGGAACAATCCCAGTAGGCCCAACCAGAAGTTGGTCTTGGTGAACAGTTCATAGGATACGGGCTGGCCTGAAATCTGATTAAAGGCAGGTAACACAAGGAGGATGAGGAGCAAGGCCAATATCAGGGCCAGGCCGTTAAAAAGGGCCGATTCAAAAAAGAACTGCACGATCAATTGCTTGCGATGGGAGCCTACGGTCTTCCGGACACCCACTTCCTTGGCCCGCCCAATGGCCCGTGCCGTGGCCAGGTTGATGTAGTTTACCCAAGCAATGATAATGATAAAAAAGGCGATACCCATTAACAACAATACGGTCTTGGAATCCCCATTGGGAGCAGGTTCATCCATGTAGTTCGCCTCCAAATGAATGTCGGTAAGGGGTTGCAATTTATAGGTTACCGATGCATTGAAGCGCTTGAGCAGTTCCCCCACGCCCGCTTCCACAATGGGGGGGAACTTGGCTTCTACCTGGGCGGTTTTCGCCCCTTTTTGAAGCAGCACATAGGTAAGGCAACCGTCCCAGGCCCAAGCCTCGTCCGGGTTGTTCTGTCCATTGGAATTGGTCATTACCTGTTCCACAAAACTGGCATAGGAGGCCAAAAAATTAGGTTGTAGCTGGGTGTTTACCGGCATGTCCTTAAAGACTCCCGTAATCCTATAGTTTCTACCCCCGTTTATTGGCAAGATCTTGTCTACCACATTGGTGGTACCATAAATCTTTAGGGCCGTACTTTCAGAAATGGCAGCCGTATAGGGTTCTTTCAGAAGGCCCTCCCTATTGCCATACAACAAGGGATACGAAAACACGGAAAAGAATGCCTCGCTGGCAAAAAAGACCTCATCGATCTTTAGGGGGCGATTATCTACCTCAACAATAATGTCCCCTGTACCTACCACTTTTACATACTGCTCGATCTCAGGGATGCCCTCCTTAAAAGAATTCCCGACCGCGTAGGCCCCAGCGGCCCATTGGGTGGCCAGTTTGCCATGGTCATACCGATCTTGTTGTACCCTATAGATCCTGTCCTTCTTCTCATGAAAGTTCTCATAGCTGTATTCAAAGGCCACATATTGCAGGATAAGCAAACAGGCTACAATACCTATGGCCAGCCCGCCAATATTGATTACCGAATACACCTTGTTCTTGATCAGGTTCCGCCAAGCGATTTTTAGATAGTTTTTAAGCATCACAATTCATTTTTTGATGAAAAATGGTTCATTTCATTCGTCCCTTAAATATTTAGAAGGGTTTAGCAGGGCCACCTTTATGGATTCCGGCAAAATGGACAAAGCGGCCACTACCATAACCAATAGGAGCGGGACAAGGAACATCAAGGGGTTCATGGACACCTTAAAGGCATAATTGGAAAGCCATTCCGAGGCAAGGAAATAGGTAATGGGCAAGGCTACTACTCCAGAAATCAAGACCAAGCTCAGTAAGCTCTTCGGAATCAAGACAAGGACCTGCACCGTGTTTGCCCCCAAAACCTTGCGAACACAGAGCTCCTTGGTCTTTTTAAGGGCCAAATAGGATCCTAGACCAAAGAGTCCTAAAACCGCAATAAAGATGGCCAGTCCAGAAAACAGCAGGCATATTTGGCCAAACTTAGCATCGGCCTTGTATTGTTGGTTAAAGTGTTCTTCAAGGAAAAAGTAGTTAAAAGGATCCCTGGGGAAGAATTTTTCAAATTTTTCACCAATATCCCCTAAGGTCCCCTGTAACCCGGACGTGTTCATATTAATCGTTAAATAGGTGGCATCATAAAAATCGGGGTTTAGGAATAGGGTGGGGTAATAATCGGCTTGTAGCGATTGTTGGTGATAGTTCTCCACAACTCCGATAACTTCGGTGACCCGATCAACGGCATTAAACATGGGGAAGGTGACTTTTTTGTGTATGGCATCCTCCGGATTTTGGAAACCCAATACCTGGGATGCGGCCCTATTAATCAATATTCGGTGTGTTTTTCCAGCATCCTTTTCCGGATTGCTTCCATAGGACGTTCTGTCTTCCTTTCTAAAATTCCTTCCCGCAAGGAGTTCAAGGCCATAGGTATCCAAAAAATCGTGGTCAATTCTCAAAAAATCACAGCTAACCCCTGCCTCTTTAAGTTCATGGGATTGACGGGCCATGTTGTCATCCCCTATTTTTTTTCCCGGTACCTCATCGGTTAGGGTTACAAAGTTTATTTTCGGGTTTCTTCGCAACTCATCTTTGAAGACCTCCATTTTATCCGCAATGGTAGAGTCAACGACCATAGGGGCATTTATGACTAAATTGTGTTCTACATCATAGCCAAGGTCTTGATCCTGCATAAATGAAAACTGACTGTGGACGATATAGGTCCCGGCTATGAGGACAAGGGATATGGCAAATTGGGTTATGACCAAGCCTTTTCGTAGCAAAGCTCCTTTTCCGGATTGGTGGAACCTTCCCTTAAGCACTTCAACAGGCTTAAATCCAGAGAGGACAAAAGCGGGGTAAACCCCGGCCAACAGACCTCCGAAGAGCATCAATATAAGCAATTGCACCCAAATTTTAGGCTGTAGCCATAGCTCTAGGGATAAAACCTCCAAACCCACCATATCGTTAAACGGGCCGGCAAGAAATGCTATTAGGCCAATAGCGATCAGGGTCCCCATTAGGTTTATCAACAGGGATTCAAAAAGAAACTGCTGTATTAGAGCACTCCTTTTAATCCCAACAACCTTTTTTAACCCTACCTCCATAGCGCGTTCCGTGGATTTGGCCGTTGAAAGATTGATAAAATTAATCTGCGCGATTACGATAATAAAAAGGGCTATAATCCATAGAAAATTGAGCATTTTTTCATCTGCATTGGCCGCAATTTCGTTTCTATGGTGCGATTTCAGATGAATCTCACGAACCGGTTGTAGGCCAAATTTGGCCTCGAATCCATGTTCTTGCATAATATCGCTTAAGTATGTATTTACAAAAGCTGGGAATTTGGATTCGACTACAACCGGATCTGTTCCAGGTTTAAGCCTCACATAATTATAGAAATCGGGCCATATCCAGGTTTCGTTTGTCCATTGGCCCAGTGTGGAAAAGGAGGCCAGCATGTCAAACTTCAAATGGGTGTTCTCCGGAAGTTCCGCAAAGACACCCGTTACCTTAAAGGCATCTTCGCCGTCATTGATCCGTAAGCGCTTTCCCAGGGGATCCTGGTCCCCAAAATACCGCTGTGCCACTTTCTCGGACAAAACCATGGATAAAGGTTCGTTTAAGGCCGTTTTTGCATTGCCGCTTAGCAGGGGCACATCAAACAGATCCAAGGTAGTGCTATCGGCAATGAACAACTTATCGTCCACTACATTGGATTTTACCAAGTCGCCATGTTCATTGGTATAGGAGAGCACAAAAGATCCCCACATATGCGATTTATCCATAAGTCGGGTATAGCCTTCCACCTCGGGGAAATCCCGCTTCATGACATAGCCAACGGCAGGATGGTTGGTGGCCAAGGTAACAAATCCCTTTTCGCCCAAGTTGGAGGTAAGGGTAACCCGATACAGATCCTCTATGCGGTTTTGGTGCCGGTCATAGTTGGATTCAAAGTGTACATATTGGGTAATGAGGATAAAGGCCGTAACCCCTATGGAGAGGCCCAGAATGTTTATACTGGTAAACAATTTGTTCTTTAGGAAAAACCGAAGCGCTATTTTAAAGTGGTTCCTATACATGGTTTTCTATTTGTGATTATTCATCCCGTAAAATTTTGGCGGGGTTCCTATTGGCGGCTTTTAGGGTCTGCCAACCGATCATCGCAAAAGCCAGTAACAATACCCCTATAAAACCTGCGGTAAGATCACCAAAGGCAATGGCCTTGTGATAGGCAAAATTTGGTAGAATGAGTTTGTTGAACAATACATAGGTAATCGGTAATGCAATAAGAGCGGCCAGGGTAAGTAAAAACAGGTAGCTTCTGCCCAGAACGTATACCAGGTTTCCTTTGGCGGCTCCAAGTACTTTACGGATACTTATTTCCTTTAGCCTTGTTTCCGTAGTAAATACCACCATGCCCAACAGCCCCAAGGAAGAAATGCAAATGGCCAAAAACGCCAAGAAACCTATAACTTTAATAATCATGGAAATAGGACTGAATGCTCTTTCTATGGCATCTACATAAAGTTTGGCTTCCAAAGGGCGCACTTGATCTACCTCCTTCCAGCTGCTTTCAATGGCAGCTAAGGTTCTTGGCCAATCATTGGTGGTAACTTTTGTATTGATATACCCTCCCGGAGATGCCGAATAAGTAAGAGCCGAAGGTTTTATGGCGCTTTCTACCCTTTCATAGTGAAAATCCTTGAGTACCCCGGTTATTCTTCGTCGTTCACCGTCAACCAATATCGTTTCCCCTATGGCCTTGTATGGATCCCCTTCTGCAATATTGAACCTTTTGAGCGCCATTTCGTTGAGGATTACTTCATCCGTAGCTGTTGCTTTAAAATTACCTCCTGCCAAAAATTCGTGTCCATGTAAAGGCAAATACTTTTCGTCCACCTTATTGGCCAATACCGAAGCAGAATCGTTCGGGTCTTTGTATTTCAAGAGCATTCTATTGTTCCTTCCCAGACTAGTAACTATGCGGGATCTGGACATATCCCCAATGCCCGGTATCTTGGAAAGCTTCTCAGCAAGGATATCACCCTTATTCCCCTGAAGATTAATGTTCACAATATTCTCGGTCGTAAATCCAAGATCAAAAGAAACAAAACTCTTATATTGGGCATACCCTATTATCGTAGTAGTTATAAAAATGAGCGAAAATGTATATTGCACTACCACCAAGGTCTTTCTAAGATTAACCCTTTTAAAAAGACGTAGAGACGACGCTCCTTTTAAGACTTTGAAGGCTTTGATCCTTGAAAAGAACAAAGCGGGGAATAGTCCGGCAAAACCGCCAATACCTACTGCGAGAAAAACAAAGCCGATCATTAATTTGGGGGATACCTGCATTACGGCCAAATGGTCTATATAGGAATGGAGGGAAATAAATTCTTTCCTTAAGAAAAGAAACAGTAGAATGGCGAAAGGCAGGGAGACCAATGCTATTGCGATCGATTCTACCATGAATTGTGCAATCAATTGCCCTTTATGGGCCCCCACCACCTTTCTAACGCCCACTTCCCTAGAACGTTTTAATGCCCTTGCAATGGATAAATTGGTATAATTAAAACATGCCGAAACAATTACGATCAATGCCAATGCCACCAGTACCCAGATGGCCACGTTGTTAATGGTAGGACCTATTTCATTGGCCATGGATTTTCCTATTGAAATATCCGTTAGCGGCTGTAGGGCCAATGTAATTTCCCTATCCCTAAGTTTAGTGTTTTCGGACAGCGCCAGTTGATCAAGTCGTTGTTGTAGGATCTCCAAATTATGTTTGGGAGGAAGCAGGATGTACGTGTAGTTTTGATAGATATTACCCCACTCCGCAAAACCACTTTCCGGATTTTCAAATTGAAGTTCCGCGGTGGAAAAAGAAATCAATGCCTCAAAACCAAGATGGGAGAGTTTGGGAATGTCCTTCATAATTCCCGTAACCGTATACGTGCCAGTATCCAACGCAAGGCTTTTTCCCAGAACATCGGATGTGCCGAACATCTTTTTGGCCCATTTTTCGGTCAAGACCAGGGAATACGGATCTTTTAACGCCGATCGGTAATCTCCTTCCATAAGCGGGTAGGTAAACATCATTAGGAACGAATTGTCCGCCCAATATGCTTGTAAAGGCAAGGCTTTATCTTCAATTGAGGCAATACCATTAAACCCATTGTGCAATACCGTAACGTCCTCTATTTCAGGAAATGTTTCTTTGATCTTGCGTCCCGTTTGAAGCGAAGAAGAGGCAAGATGTTCTAAAGGTGCATTGGCCTTTTGATCTAAGCTAAGCACCCTAAATATGTTGTCCTTGTTTTTATGGAAGCTGTCATAGGATAACAAATCGGTGACAAAGGTCATTATGAGAAGACCAACGGACATACTTATGGCAAGGCCAATTAGATTGATTCCCGTAAACAATTTGCTACGGGCCATGCCCCGTAGCGCGATTTTTAGATAGTTTTTAAACATAACTTTTCGTTTTCATTTCATTCCCTCGAAAGAGGGAATCTGTCTAATCTTTTTCTACACTTCACCACCGCCCTTCGGCTAAGCCTGTCTTGAGCGCAGTCGAAAGGCTCAGGACATGCTGCGGCAGGAATCCATTTAATCTAATCGAACATTTTATTTTAGACCTACAAGGTTCTTCGCTAGGCTTCGGCAACGCTCAGCCTACAGCGAAGGAAACCTTGCAGGTCTGCTCCCCTCCCTTTTGGGGAGGGGTCGGGGGTGGGGCCTCTACTCCGTCCGTAAACTTTTTACCGGGTTGGCCCGTGCGGCCTTTACCGCCTGATAACTTACCGTACACAAGGTGATGAACACCAAGGCACCAATGGCCGTTCCATATACCCACCATGAAATGTCCGTGCGATACGTGAAATTTTCCAACCAACGATCCATGACATACCAGGCCAAGGGCGAGGCTAAGAGTCCGGCCAAAAGAATCAGCTTTAAAAAATCTTGGGTAATCAACCAGAGGATACCGGGAACGCTACTGCCCAATACTTTACGGATGCCAATTTCCTTGGTCTTCTGTACCACAAAGAATAAGATAAGGCCGTAAATACCCAAGGAACCGATAAAGATGGCCATCCCTGAAAAAATCTTTATCAAGGATAGAAATCGCTGTTCCGATTCGTACAATTCCGCCACTCGATCGTCCAGGAAGTCGTACTCAAAAATATGATCGGGAAAAAGAGCGGACCATTCGTTTTCAATATGTTGTAGACTGCCTTTAGCTTGAGCCATATTGATTTTTATGGCCAATTCACTATAATTACTTGGTTCCGGGGCAATATAAACGGGATTGATCTTCTCGCTAAAGTCCAGGTCGTGAAAATCGGCTATTACCCCAACGATATTGGCTTTAATATATCCCCCACTTATGGACAAAGGTTTCCCTAAAACCTCTTCCAACGATTCCGCACCTATTTTTTCGGCAAAGGTTTCGTTGACAAGTACTTCGTCAACGGAGTCCCTTTCGAAGAAATTGCGGCCCGCCAAAAGTTGCAAATCAAACGCACTAAGGTAATCCCTATCGGCAATTTTTACCTGAATGGAAAAATCTTCATCCTCAGGGGCATTATTATAGGTAAAACTAGTGCTCCAGCGGTTTTGTCCGGCACCTGGGGAGGCAAAACAGGCCGTAATCTTTTCTATGCCGGAAAAGGAGGCGATACGCTCCTTGATGCTCTTTATTTTTTGACCTTCAAGCTCTTCCGGAAGGTTTACCATGAGCACGGAAGACTTGTCAAAACCCAAATCGGAATTTATGGCATACCGAATTTGCTTACTAATAACCAATGTGCCGATGATGAGCATAATGGAAATAGCGAACTGAGTGGTAACCAATACTTTCCGGATGAGGTAACTGCAGGAAGTTATCCTGGAATTTTATTGGCAAGGATTACGCCGATCTTGGCTTTGAAAAGAAAATTTACACATCAAGATTCCAGCAGTTACCTCATCCGGAAAGTATTGGTTACCACTCAGTTCGCTATTTCCATTATGCTCAT
>JBCBSN010000075.1:0-16826 GCA_039819225.1 Bacteroidota bacterium
TCGATTTTAAGCAGAAGGTAGACCACAAGACCGAAATCCTCTCCGGCCTTACCGTGGCCCTGGCCTTAGTGCCGGAAGCGATCGCCTTTGCCCTTATTCCGGGGTTTTCGCCCTTGACCGGACTTTATGCCGCTTTTGTCCTCTGTTTGGTAACAGCCATTTTAGGAGGACGACCCGGAATGATCTCTGGGGCTACGGGGGCCGTAGCGGTCATTTTTGTTGGCCTGATCTTAGAGCTAAAACGTAATTTTCCCGGAATTGAACCGGAAACCATTTTAAACTATGTCTTTGCTACGGTGATATTGGCGGGCATCCTTCAGATCATTGCCGGTTTTTTGCGATTGGGAAAGTTTATCCGTTTGGTGCCCCATCCGGTGATGTTCGGGTTTGTAAACGGCTTGGCCATCATCATTTTTATGGCCCAATTTCCCAATTTTAAACAGAAGGGAACGGATGCACTATTAGGGGGATGGGATATGGTCACCATGCTAGGACTCACCCTATTGACCATGTTGATCATTTGGGGTGTTCCCAAACTTACAAAAGCCGTCCCCTCGTCCCTTTTGGCCATTCTTGTAGTATCGGCCATCGTAATAGGGTTTAATATAGATACCTTGACCGTAGCCGATACCATACGGGAAGGGGAGACCATAAAGGGCGGCTTTCCCCCACTGTCCATCCCCGAACTGCCGTTTACCTTCCAGACGGTACAGATTATTTTACCCTATGCCGCTATTGTGGCCGGTGTTGGGCTGATCGAGAGCCTTTTAACACTGAACATCATAGATGAGATTACCGATTCGCGAGGCAGTGGAAATAGGGAATGTGTGGCCCAAGGAACGGCAAATATCCTTTCTGGGTTCTTTTCCGGAATGGGGGGCTGTGCTATGATAGGGCAGAGTTTGATTAACACCTCTTCCGGAGCTCGAGCGCGCCTGTCCGGAATAACCGCAGCGGTGATGTTGTTGATTTTTATTATGTTCGGATCAAGCCTTATTGAACGTCTTCCCATGGCGGCCCTGGTAGGACTTATGTTTATGGTGGCCATAGGAACTTTTGAATGGGCCAGTTTTAAGACTTTTGGTAAAATGCCCAAATCCGATGTTGTAGTCATGGTGTTGGTGACGTTGATTACGGCCATAACCCATAACCTGGCAGTGGCGGTACTATTGGGGGTCATCATTTCCGCATTGGCGTACTCCTGGGAAAATGCAAAACGAATCCGAGCCCGGAAATATGTGGATGATCACGGGATAAAACACTATGAGATTTATGGCCCCTTGTTTTTTGGATCTACCACCCTGTTTGCTGAAAAATTCGATGTGCAGAATGACCCGGATGAAGTTATTATCGATTTTAAGGAGAGCCGTGTAGTAGACATGTCCGCCATTGAGGCCCTGAACAAGATTACCGAGCGATATCAAAAGGTAGGCAAAAAAGTACATCTACGGCATTTAAGTAAAGACTGTATCCGTTTATTAAGGAATGCCGATGATATTATTGAGGTAAACGTATTGGAAGATCCCACCTATAAGGTGATGGTAGATGAAGTAAAGGAAGTCGGGGATGGAAAGGACCCATGGAATATTTGGGGATTTTAGGAGTTTTCGTTTTTCTCGATTTTATGGCCACTATACCCACCGGACCATCCTGCCCAATACTTTAGCGGGAAATATTTGCGCTTGCCATTATATTTGTTCCCGCTATCCTTTGCCTGATCTAAAAAAGCCCTACCCTTTTCCATAACATTTCACTTTTAGTGGTCTCTTTGTTATAAAGACGGGGATTGCCGAAAAAAGAGGACAAAATTTTGTTAAAGTTTTCTTTAAATTTAGATAGTACCTAGCGAAATTGCCTTAAACAGTTTGTTCTTTAGGTTTCGGACCGGCCCTCGGGCATGGAAAGGGTTTTGAAGATGAAGGGGTATTCAGTTGACCTATGCGATCTCCGGAAAGAAAAATGAACAAAAGGTTAACATGGATTCTAAAAAAGGTCCAATAGCTTTACATTGGGTTCACTTGAACTTAAGACGGAAAAATTACATTTAAGGATTCAATTTACTACTAACCTTAAATACGTCCAACATGAAAACTACCTTAAAAAAGTACCTTTTTCTTTTACCGCTCGCTTTACTCTCCTCCTGTATATTGGAGGACTACATCGGTGACCCCGGGAACGGTGACGGCGATGATACCGTTACCGTAAGATTTGCTGCTTTTAATGCTGCTCTGAACCGTTCCAATGAAGGGGATTTAATAACGGAGCTTTCTACTCCAGACAGTCAACAGGCCCAATTGGTGGCCGAAGTTGTCCAACGAAATGCCCCGGATGTCCTGGCTTTACTGGAGTTTGATTATGACTCTAATAGAGAGGCCCTTGACCTGTTTCAAAAAAACTATTTGGAAAACTCCCAAAACGGAGCGGATGCCATTACCTATGACTATGTGTACGCCATACCTTCCAATACGGGAGTTTTGGCCGATGCCGACCTGGACGGCAATGGGGAATTGGCACTTCCCGGGGATGCCTACGGATTTGGTTTTTTCCCTGGGCAATTTGCATTTGTAATCCTGTCAAAATATAGGATCCAGGAAAATGATATCCGCACTTTTCAACAGTTTCTCTGGAAGGATATGCCAGGAGCCTTGTTGCCTGTAAATGAGGATGGTTCGTCCTACTATTCCGAAGAGGCCCTAGATGTTTTTCGGCTATCGTCCAAAAACCATGTGGACATCCCTATTCAGGTAACCGAGGATAAGGTTGTCCATGCCTTGATCGCGCATCCTACCCCTCCGGTTTTTGATGGGCCCGAAGATAGGAACGGCACTCGAAACCATGATGAGATTCGCTTTTTCTCGGATTATGTAAATGGTGCAGATTACATGTATGACGATAAGGGCCATTCGGGAGGGTTGGCCTATGGAAGTCATTTTGTTATCCTGGGCGATTTGAACGCCGATACCTTTGATGGGGATTCCACGGATGATCCCATAAGCCAGTTGGAGGGCAATTCCAAAATAGACCAAAGCCTTCTTACCGGGGACAAGATTCCCGCCAGTGAGGGCGGCACGGAGGCCAGTATGATGCAAGGGGGTATAAACGAGACCCATATGGGAGACCCTGGGTATGATACGGCCGATTTTGGAGATGAAAGCCCTGGAAATCTTAGGGTGGATTATGTGCTTCCTTCGGCCAACCTAAAAACTAAGGATACGGGAATTTTTTGGCCATTGTCCACCGATGCCTTGAACCCTCTCAACGCAGCTTCGGACCACAAATTGGTCTGGGTAGATTTGGAGTTTTAAGAAATAGATGCTATAACGGAGGGATAATCCTACCGTAGTAAGAAAGCCCTATGTCTTGGATAGACATAGGGTTTTGTCTTTTTAGGGTTAGAAAGTTCTTAGATACTCCGCTATGGCACGGGTCTCTTCCTCGGTAAGGGCCTGTTTGGGCATAATGGCATTGTTGTATTCCTGTAAGAGAGCCTTTGCAATGGGATCTTCCTTGAGCATTCCATCCGGATTTATGATAAAGTTCATCACCCAGGCCGGACTCCTCTTCTCATAGATTCCCTTAAGGGGAGGTCCGATCATACGCTTGTCCTTAAGATGACAATTGATGCAAAGGATGTTGTACTTTGCTTCTCCCTCCTTAGCCATTTCCGTATCTATTACTTGGGGGAAGGTAACGGTATTAAAAGGGCCTACGCCTTGGTTGGATACATCTACCGGAACGGATACTTTGGGTGCGGTATCCACGACCTTTTCCTCTTTTTTGGAACGTTCCAACTCAAAACCTCTATTTTCTTCCTCTTTATCCTTCCCGCCGCAGCCCACACCTAGGATTCCCATAAGCAATAGAATTATGGTTGGTCTTTTTATCTTGGAACCAAGCTTGTGATAGGGATGTGATTTTTTCATTTATGGTGTCGGCAAAATAGATTGGGATAAAAAATTGGAATAGATGACATTTCCCTTGTGGAACTTTTTAAAGGGTATGGTCTTGCAAAAAAGAAGGATAGCGGTCTCCTAAACAAAGATTTCGAAACGGCTTTTTAAGGGATGTGGATTTCCTTATCTCATTTAGGTAATAGTCGTTCTCAAATATAGTTTTCCATTTTTACAAGGTCCTTAGATATTCTGCCACTGCCCTGGTCTCTTCATCCGTTAGGTTCTGGTTTAACATAATGGCATTGTTATACTCCTTTAAAAGGGCTTTGGCAATGGGGTCTTCTTGTAACATTTTATCGGGATTACTGATCATGTTCATGACCCAAGCCGGACTTCTTCTATCATAAACCCCCTTAAGTGCCGGACCTATCATGCGTTGTTCCGCCATATGGCAGGCCACACAAATGGAACTAAATTTAGCCTCTCCGGCCTTGGCAAGTTCAGAATCTATATCGGCCGGGAAAACAATATCCTTAAAGGGTCCAACACCTTGGTTGTCCATGTCCACGGGAACACCCTCGGAGGTTTCGGCAACTTTTTCCTCGGTTTTGGCGCGTTTCATTTCAAATCCGCCGGTTTCCTCTTTTTTTTCTTTTCCTCCACAACTAACCATAAGACCTCCAATGGCCAAAATCATGAGTAATCTTTTCATAAAAGCTAAGTTTTATGCCTTAAAGGGCATTTTTTTGAATTTATCGCACTAAGATATGAAATACCCTAACTTATCCGATATCCTGAACGAATTTTAGTGCTCTTTTTTCATTGTAATAATGGTTTCCTCGGGTATAATAACCGACATGACCTCCGTATTTTGGTGTTTCCAAATGTAGAATCGGATTTTGTTTGGCTTCCTGGTAAGGATAACATTCGGGCCCAAAAAATGAATCGTTTAAAGCATTAATAATTAAAGAAGGCACTTTAATGTTAGGTAAAAACTGCAAACAACTACATTTTTCATAATAGTCCACGGCATCGGCAAAGCCATGGGCCGGACTTGTATAGATATCATCAAAATCCTTTAAGGTCTTAATGTTGGCAATATCCGTTGTTGTAATTCGGTACGGGAACAAGGGTAGCTTCAACCTAAGTTTGGCTACCAGATGTTTTCTGAAGCGCTGCGCATACAAAAAATTCTTTGGATGTAGCAACTGACGTAACGAGCTGTGAAGGTCACAGGGCACAGATACTCCTATCACCGCCTTGATTTCCTTGGGTACCCTCTTCCGTTCACCTGCGTATTTTAAGGCCATATTGCCGCCCAGGCTAAAGCCTTTGATGACTATTTGGGTATAGTCCGTTTGGGTGAGGATATGGTTCACCACGGCCTCTAGATCCTCGGTAGCCCCGGAATGGTAGGATCGGAAAAGCCGATTGGTCTCCCCGCTACATCCCCTGAAGTTCACCGCGCAGGCATCTATCCCATTTGCATTGAACAGCTTGGCACTTCCCGTGATGTAAGGCCGTTGGCCGTGGCCTTCCAGACCGTGCAGTAAAATAACCACTTTATGGGAGGGCTCCCGAGCATAGCTCCAATCCAGATCCATAAAATCTCCATCGGGAAGTTCCAACCGTTCCCGCTCTTGTATCAACCCCTGCACCTTTCGGAACAGCCCGGAATAAATGGTGGCAAAGTGCCCATTTCTAAATGGGAACGGGGGTTTGTAATTTGAGGATACAAAGGGCATCTAAAGGGGAAAAGTATCGTTTTGTTCGCCGTAATCCATTGTATCGGGCATTAGGGTTTTAGTCTTCGCTGCATGGCATGGGATTTATTTGGGATAGATTTCCAAAATCCTGGTCTGTGCTTCAATGGCCAGTTTAAATTCGGTCTTTAATGTTTCTACCAGTTCGGCGACCGGGAGTGAATTGTCAATGGTGGCGGATCCCTGTCCAGCGGACCAAATGGTCTTCCATGCCTTGGCCTCCGTATCCAGTTCCTTGCCAAAATCTATTTTGGTATCCCGTTTTAAGTCTTCCTCGCTAATACCCGCTGCCTTTAGGCTTGGGGCCAAAAAATTGGCATGCACTCCGGAAATGGCGGCGGTATACACAATATCACTTGCCCCGGCATCAATAATCATCTTACGGTATTCCTCGGGAGCCCTGCTCTCTGGAGTGTTGATGAACCGAGTGCCCATATAGGCCAAATCCGCACCCATTTGCAGAGCACTGGCAATGTCTCTACCCGTACTGATGCAGCCGGAAAGTACTAGGGTCTTTTTAAAAAATCGCTTTACCTCCGCTACCAAGGTCATAGGATTCAGGGTTCCGGCATGGCCTCCGGCACCGGCCGCTACAAGGATAAGTCCATCCACGCCGGCGGCTGCCGCTTTTTCGGCATGTCTTTTTTTAATGATATCGTGAAAAACAAGCCCGCCATAGCTATGGACGGCATCAACAACCTGACTTACCGCACCCAAAGAGGTAATTATAAGGGGCACTTGATGTTTTACGCATAATTTTATATCGGCCTCCAGGCGTGGGTTCGTGGGATGTACAATGAGGTTTACTCCAAAGGGGGCCGGTTTTTTACCCGTTTCCGTTTCAAAAGCACTTAGCTCCGATTTTATTTGGATGAGCCATTCCTCAAAGCCTTCACTGCTACGTTGATTTAGTGCAGGGAAAGTGCCCACAATACCTTTTTTGCAACATTCGATGACCAATTTGGGGCCTGAGATTAAAAATAGAGGGGCGGCAATGGCGGGTAGCGAAAGCTCTTGGATAAAATTAGGTTTGAGGGACATGTGGAATGGATTTACGATTGCCCTAAAGCTACGTCCAATTGTACGGATATGCAAAGACCTGGGAAAACTCATAAAGTTATGTCAAAACAACAAGGTTTTGGGAAGTTGTGGTTACTTTTAGGAGAGGAACTTCAAAAGGGAAATCGGTTAAATAATTGGTCGTATGCAAAATAGAAGGAAGTTTTTAAAGCGGACAGGTCTTTTTTTGGGAGGCGTGGGCGTGTTGCCACAGTATACCCTCGGCTTTGGGAAACCAAAGGAAAAATTGGGTGTTTGCCTGGTAGGCCTGGGCAATTATAGCGGTACCGTTCTGGCACCTGCCCTGAAGCTTACAAAACATTGTCAGCTTACGGGCATTGTTACGGGAAGTCCGGAGAAGATCCCGATTTGGCAAGAGAAATATGGGATTGCGGACGGCAATGTGTACAATTATGAAAACATGGGGAAAATTGCCGATAACCCGGCCATAGATGTCATATACATTGTATTGCCCACGGGACTTCATGCCCAATATGCCATTAAAGCCGCCAATGCGGGCAAGCATGTGTGGTGCGAAAAGCCCATGGCCAAGACCGGCAAGGACTGCCAGGCCATTATCGATGCCTGTGCCAAAAACAAGGTGAAGCTCTCCATAGGGTATCGTATGCAGCACGAGCCCAATACACAAAAGATTATGGAATGGGCCAAAACGAAGCCTTTTGGTAGGATAAAAACAATAAAGGCCGATGTAGGATTCAATATAAAAAACCCTCCTAATAACTGGCGAATGGATGCGGAATTGGGAGGCGGGCTCATCTACGATGTTGGGGTATATAATATCAATGCCATGCGCTATACCACGGGCTTGGAACCTATTTCGGTTACGGGACGCCATGAGAATACAAGACCGGAGGTCTTTACCGAGGTTGAGGAGACTACCCTATTTTCTTTGGATTTCCCTTCCGGGATAAAAGCCAACGGTAAAACTACCGCCGCGGAAACCCTTAATATCCTTAGAGCGGATTGTGAAAAGGGTTGGTATGAGCTTTCCCCCTTTCAATCCTATTCCGGCGTGAAAGGAAAAACCAGTGAGAGTACACTACTAAAGGCCGATCCAGATAATCAACAAGCGCGCCAAATGGACAACGATGCCCTGGCTATACTAAACGATACCCCGGTCATGGTCCCCGGATCTGACGGGATGAGGGACATAGTAATCGTGGAAGCCATTAATGAATCGGCAAGAACAGGGAAGACTATAAAACTTTACTAATTCTCTCTTTGTATTCTTATTGACTATCGTACTTTTGTTGTTATGCACGCATAATAATATAGGATGTACTTAAAGCAATTTGAAATCCGATGGAGCGATGTTGATGCCAACCGCCATTTGGCCAATAGCGCCTATATCAATTTTATGAGCCATACCCGAATGGGCTACCTCCAGGAACTTGGTTTTGACCAAAAGACCATGGCCCAATACCGCATTGGCCCGGTGGTTTTCTACGAGCACATGTATTATTTTAAGGAGGTCTTTCCCGGCAAGCCAATAAAGGTCTCACTAGATGTAAAGGGTATGAGCGCGGACGGCAAGTTTTTTGAATTTCACCACAATTTTTATGATGCCAAAGGGCGCAATGTGGCCCATTGCGAAATGATGGGGGCCTGGATCAGCCTAGAGACCCGCAAACTTATTGGACTGCCCCAGGTATTGCTACAGAAATTTCAGAATATGGAAAAAGCGGGCGATTTCCGCATCCTCACCAAGGAAGATACCCGTAGGTTTGCCAAGGTTCCTAGGGACTTATAACCCAAGAGCCCGGTTTTTCCCCCAGAGTAGAAAGTTTCCCTGTACAGCTATTGATTATTGGAAATAATCCATATTTTTGGTAAAATTCCAAAAAAGAATGAAACGTTCCGGAACAGCAGATTTGTTATTGCACGGTGGAGCGGTACCCCCTTGGCTTTTTAATCGGATGAAAAAATTGGCCTTGCCCTTAGTCGAGGCTATTATTGCCCATAAGGGAAAAGATGATTTTTTAGAACGACTTTCCGACCCGTTCTGGTTCCAAAGTTTTGGTTCGGTCATTGGTATGGACTGGAACTCCTCCGGGATTACCACTACCGTATTGAACGTTTTGAAACAATCGCTGAACCCCGTTTCCAAGCAGTTGGGACTCTATGTTTGTGGGGGAAAAGGAAAAAAATCATTGCAGACCCCTAGCGAGTTGGTTCAAGTAGGGGATAGCACCGGGCTGGATGGCCATTACCTTGCCCGATGCAGTAAGCTCAGTGCCAAGGTGGACAATACGGCCCTGCAGGATGGCTTTCAGCTTTACATCCATAGTTTCATTGTTAGCGATACCGGAAAATGGTCGGTTATTCAACAAGGAATGCATAACAGCAATGGCCTGGCACGTCGCTACCATTGGCATTCCGAGTATCTAAAGTCCTTTACGGAGGAACCCCATACGGCCGTTTGTGGGGCCAACCAAGGACATATCCTTAATCTGGTCCATAAAGAAGCCGGTGCTACCAAGGATGCCATTATGGAAATATCCAGACAACCTCCGGATAAAGTCTTAAAAGGACTGCCCCATCTTTTGGTTCCGGTATACCATCATATTAAACCCAAAGATGTAGACCTAAAGCGTTTGGGTAGCATTTTGTGGTTGGCCCAGGAGAACGAAACACAAAAGTTCGATGATCTGTTGTTGCTCAAGGGTCTTGGGCCACGGACCTTACAGTCCTTAACCTTGGTAAGCGAGATAATCCACGGTACCCCCTCCCGGTTTTCGGATCCGGCACGCTTTGCCTTTGCCCATGGAGGGAAGGATGCCACGCCCTTTCCGGTCCCTACCAAAGTGTACGATGAAACCATAACTACTTTGCGTTATGCGGTAGATAAGGCTAAGATGGGTCATACGGACAAACTCAAGGCTATTAAGAAGCTTACAGTCTTGGCCCAAAAAGCGGAAAAGGGTTTTGTACCCAACGCCAATTTTAATGCCTTGATCAAAAAAGAAAACGAGGAATCATACCAATATGGAGGGCGAAGTGTGTATGGCTTTGCCAAACCCAACAGGCAATTGGAACTATTTGGGGATGGGTTTTGACGGAATAGCGCCCCAAAAGTTTGAAACCTTTGGGAGTTATACCAATTCAACATAGAAAATAGGCCAAAGAAAATGGAATATTTTTTTGTTGTACAAAAAAGAAAATCCAGGCATAGCCTAAGCTACGTTTGGATTTTATTTTGAAGGGCGGCATAAAAAGAAACGTTTTACCGGTTTATTTTCTATGTTGAATTGGTATTAGCTGCGCGAATAGGTTTTTCCCCTCCGTGGGTTTGGAAGCTTTTTACTCGCCAAATACACACCTATTAATACCAAACAGGCGGCCATGATTTTAATAGCGGTTAAACTGTCCTTGCCCGTGGCCACCGCATAAACGATCCCTATCAAAGGTTGTACATATACAAAAGCACTTAAGGTGGATGCCCTAAGTTGCGTTAACGCAAAGATGTTGAAGAGATAGGTACAAAAGGTGGTTCCTACAACCACAAAGACAATGCGCCAAACCGCTTTAAAAGGAAGGTTGTCCCATTGAATTTCGGTAAGTTCCGAAAAGCCAAAAGGCAAACAGATAAGGATTCCCAGGGTAAAAAGCCACTTCATAAAGGTAAAGGGATGGTATTTGGCAATGAGAATTTTTGCTACGATGAGGTAGGAACCGTAAAAAAAGGAATTCATCAGAATGAAAAGATTGCCCAATGGAATATTGGGAGCATCTTCCCGAATCTCGTTTCCGAATAGGATAAGCCCCAAGGCTCCCAAAAGACCAATGGTAATACCAAAAATCTTTTGGGGCCGTATTTTTTCCTTGATGAACAAGGCGGAAAGGATAAGAACTATAATAGGCGTAACGGTAATCAATACGGCACTATTGATCGGTGTGGACAGTGCCAAACCCTTAAAGAATACCAACATATTTACTCCCATGCCCAAGATGGCACAGACCACCATTCGTATATAATCCTTTTTTTCGATTTTTTCTTTGGGTCCAAAAAAGGAGATTGCCCAAAAAAGCAAGGCCGCTCCCACTACCCTGAACATGATAAAGGCAAAGGGTTGCACGTAATATGGCATTACCCCTTTGGCAATGGTATGATTTAGGCCATAGATGATGGTGGCCCCAATTGCCGCTAATATAGCGAGGCCACGCTTGTTCAAGAATGTAGGGCCAACTGGGCCGCGGCCACTGTTTTTTTGCTGTTCCCTACAAAGATTTGACCTTGTAGCACCAACACGGGACGCTTTAAAAAGGTATAGTGGTCCAGGATCAACGCCTTGTAATCTTCTTCGGTAAGTTCCTTTTCATGGAGCCCGCGCTGCCGAAAAAGCATGGCCCTACGACTGAACAGGGATTCATAACTACCTGTCAGGTCTTTCATTTCCTCCAATTGGGTTTCCGTAACGGGGTCGGTTTTAATGTCCTGCAAGGTTATGGCGTCCAAAGGTTCCAGTTCTTTGAGTATACGCTGGCAGGTTGTACAGGTGCTTAGATGATGCATCTTTTTCATAAAGACTTCCCTTTTAACGAAGTATGGACCACTTCAATTTATAATGTATTGCAAAGAAACCCAATTCCATCGAAAAGCTAAACATCTATTTCACCTTGGCCAAGGCAAAATCCATGGCTTTTTCAACATGTATCCGTGTTGTGTCAAATATGGGGATGGCCACTTCCGAGGGGGAGAGGAGGATAGGCAATTCCGTACATCCAAGGATAACCCCTTGAGCCCCCTGCCGTTCCAGGTTATCGATAATCCGTAGGCAGGATTGCTTGGCGTGTTCGGTAAACCGTCCCTTGACCATTTCATCGTAGATCAAATCATGTACGGTCTGCCGTTCCATTTTGGAGGGAATAACGACTTGGAGCCCATACCGATCTTGAAGAATTTTGGTATAAAAATCCTTTTCCATCGTAAATCGGGTGCCCAAAAGGCCCACCTTTTGTAATCCGGCCCGTTGAACGGCGTCCCCAGTGGCCTCAGCAATATGTAAAAAGGGAAGGGTTGTGGCCGCTTCTATCTGGTGGCTTACCAAATGTATGGTATTGGTGCACAACAGCACGGCATCCGCACCGGCCCGTTCCAGTTTGCGTGTATGATCGGCCATGATCGTGCCTATGGCATCCCAGTCTCCCTGAAAAGTTAGTCTTTCGATCTCGGCAAAGTCGACCGTGATGAGGATACTCCTGGCCGAATGGGAACCTCCCAAACGTTCTTTGGTAATTTTGTTGGTCAGTTCATAATAGACCTTGGAGGATTCCCAACTCATACCCCCTATCATTCCTATTGTTTTCATACTTGTTTTGGCTTGTAGCCACACGGACTCTTGTTCGCTATTTGATTCTGGACATGGCCTCGGCTCCTTTTATGGTATAGGAATTTAGCCATTTCTTGATGGTATCCGGAAATCTCGTCCGGTTTTTTCTTAAGGAATCGGTCCTATATAAAGATGTACGTTCCATGACAATATATTTATATTTCGCTAATTATCGATTTAAACTTCTTAAAAAAATTATATGTTCTCTCCCAATGCCCTTATGTATGCTTGGATAACCGTCTCGTTCCGTTTGTAATAGGTCCATTTGCCATGACGGGTAGGAATGATAAGGCCTACATTTTGCATGGCGGATAAATAGGTGGAGATCGTAGATTGGGACAAACCTGCCTTGTCCTGAATATAGCCCACGCACACGCCGTCATCAAAATGATCAATGTCCTGATGGGGCGGGAAGTTGGCCTCCGGATCTTTTAACCACTTTAGGACGTTTACCCGGGTGCGATTTGCCAATACTTTACTAATTTCGACGATATCCACGATGCAAATATAAAAATATTTATATATCTAGAATTATAGAAATGTTAATTTTAAAATAAGTATCAGTTTTCAACAAACGCTTTATGGAAAACCTATTTGCCGTCACCCAACAAAACAGAAAGAATCTCTATCAAATTTTGGAAGCGACCCCTAGGGAGCAATTGCTTCAAATTCCCCATGGTTACCGTAACAATATTTGGTGGAATGTTGCACATGTTGTGGTTACCCAACAATTGTTGGTCTATGGGTTGAGCAAGATGCCCATACGTATTCCGGGGGAATTGGTGACTAAGTTTAGAAAGGGAACGGCACCGGACGGAACATGCGCCGAGGAAGAAATCAAAATGATCAAGGATTTGCTACTGTCCACGACCGATGAGATAAGGAAGGACTACGAAAATGCAGTTTTCCAAGACTTTACAGAATACATCACCAGTGCCAAGGTAAAACTGCACAGCGTTGAGGATGCCATCGCCTTTAACCTATTTCATGAAGGGCTCCATATGGGAACCGTTGTTTCCCTCCAAAAAGCCATAGGGGCGCAAGGCTAGTATTTTGGTCTTTTGGCCAAATATTCCCTGACTTCCCCGTAGGATAAGGTAAGTGTAATGGGGCCGTCCGCATAGGAAGCCACTTCATAGGGGTTATAGTGCAAATGAATACCTTCCTTTGTGAAACCTAGATTTTCTGGAAGTGAAAAGGAATCTTTTTCAAACATGTACCCGGTATGATTAATAGGCTTCTCCCGGGGGATGTTTTCCTGCTCACGGAATTTTATTTCGGCGAACAATTGAAAGTCCTCGGTTTTTTTAAAAAGTTCTTCATTTTCCAATTCCTTCGATTTTTTCTTGTCAAAATTTAACAAACGTTTGGCACTATAGCCATGGGCCCCTCCAGTGAAAATATAGGAATCTAGGGCAATGGTCAACAATTGGGCATCCTCATAAAGGATTTCCCCTGCCACGGTAGCCTCCCAACCTATGGTCTCATCGGAATATAGTTTTTTTAGTTCTAAATATCCCTTTTTGAAAGAGGCCATAGCTTCGGGAATTGTGCCGGCATCGACTTCTTCATCATAGTTAAGAATCGCGATGATTTCCTCTTTGATAGCTGTGTTAATGGTGGTACTTAGTTGAGTGCCCCCTAAGGCATGGGGTATTTGTATGGAAACGGCAGGACAGTCCCCGCATGCTTCCCCGTCAAGACGCAGAGGTTCAAATGTTAGGTTGTCCCCATTTTTACAACCGATACCCAGTAAAAACAGAACAATAAGGCGAAATACGGATTTCATAGCAGGTGTTTTTGATGTTGGGAATAACATTGTATGCTTCCAAAGATAACGATACATTTGCAGCAATCAATTATTGGATATGAGCGAAACAAAATTAAAATTCAACAGCAAGGCTATCCATGGCGGTCAAGCTCCGGACAAGGCCTACGGTGCTGTAATGCCCCCTATTTATCAGACGTCTACCTTTGCGCAGACCACCCCGGGTGGACATAAGGGCTATGAATACTCCCGAAGTGCCAACCCCACACGTACGGCCTTGGAGAATTCCCTGGCCAGTATTGAGAATGGCACTTATGGCTTGGCTTTTGCCAGTGGCCTGTCCGCAATAGATGCGGTCATAAAACTTTTAGATCCCGGGGACGAGGTGGTTTCTACCAATGACCTTTATGGGGGAAGTTACCGTCTCTTTAAACAGGTTTTTGAAAAATATGGTATCAAGTTCCATTTTATCGGAATGGATGATATGGCCCAGGTGGAAACCTATATCAACCAAAGGACAAAATTACTTTGGGTGGAGACCCCCACCAATCCCGTGATGCACGTCATAGATATTGAGGCGGCTTCGCGCTTGGCCAAAAAGCACGGGTTGCTTTTGGCAGTGGACAATACTTTTGCCACCCCATACCTACAACGACCTATGGATCTTGGGGCGGATATTGTTATGCATTCCGCTACCAAATATCTCGGAGGACATAGTGATGTCATTTTGGGCGCCTTGGTGGTAAAGGACAAGGATTTGGCGGAAAAGCTCTATTTTATTCAGAATGCCAGTGGCGCAGTGTGCGGCCCAATGGACAGTTTTTTAGTGCTACGGGGCATTAAGACCCTGCATGTACGTATGCAGCGACATTGTGAGAACGGACGGGCCATAGCGGAATTCCTGTCTGGCCATCCCAAGATTGAAAGTGTCTATTGGCCAGGGCTGACAGACCATCCCAATCATGAAATCGCCAAGGCCCAGATGGATGATTTTGGTGGAATGGTGTCATTTGTTACCAAAGGCAACGACTACGAAGAGGCTATCCGCATCGTGGAAAGTTTACGGGTATTTACCCTGGCCGAATCTTTGGGCGGGGTAGAGAGCCTGGCCGGGCATCCCGCAAGTATGACCCATGCCAGTATCCCCAAGGAATTCAGGGAAAAGAGTGGCGTGGTGGATGCCTTGATCCGCTTAAGCGTGGGGATTGAAGATGTAACGGACCTCATTGCGGATTTGAAACAGGCCATGGAATAGGCCCATCTGACCTCCCAAATAGGAAAACACCCTACTTGGACTTCATAAAATGGGTATGGCGGAAGCGCTCAGTGCTAATTTTTAAGAGGTGTTTCGAGAACAAATAATTATCAAATTCTTAGAAAAATGCAATTAAAATGAATAAATAGCATAATTTCGCGCAAATAATATAGCTGCATTACTAATCTTTGAAAATAACATAAATGAAAGATAAGATCGAAGGCTTTATGGAAGAGGTAAGGCTCCGCAACGGTCATGAACCGGAATTCCTGCAAGCGGTCCAAGAGGTCGCCGAAACGGTAATCCCTTATATAGCCAAGCATGAGATATATAACGGGAAAAATATACTATTACGGATGGTAGAACCGGAACGGTTGATTTCCTTTAGGGTACCTTGGGTAGATGATGCCGGGGAAATTCATGTGAACCGAGGGTACCGTATTCAGATGAACTCCGCCATTGGGCCTTACAAAGGAGGGTTGCGGTTTCATCACACCGTGAATGCCAGTATCCTTAAGTTTTTGGCTTTTGAACAGGTCTTTAAGAATAGCCTTACCACCTTGCCTATGGGTGGGGGCAAGGGCGGATCGGATTTTGATCCCAAGGGAAAATCCCACGACGAGGTCATGCGTTTTTGCCATGCCTTTATGACGGAACTCTGCAAACATATTGGTCCCAATACCGATGTGCCCGCTGGGGATATAGGCGTAGGATCCCGAGAGATCGGATTCCTTTTCGGGATGTACAAAAAATTGAGGAACGAGTTTACCGGGGTGCTTACCGGAAAGGGGCTTTCCTGGGGAGGTTCCAAAATTCGTCCCGAGGCAACAGGCTACGGGACCGTGTATTTTGCACAGGATATGCTACTTACCAAAAATGATGATATCCAGGGAAAGACCGTTGTTATCTCCGGCTCGGGAAACGTGGCCCAATTTGCCGCGGAAAAAACGCTGCAACTTGGGGGCAAGGTAGTTACCTTATCCGACTCCGGAGGGTATATCTATGATAAGGGCGGAATCAACGAGGAGAAATTGGCGTATGTCATGGATTTGAAGAACAACAAACGAGGAAGGATTTCCGAATATGTGAAGCGCTATCCTTCGGCGGAATACCATAAAGGAAAAACACCATGGGAGGTTCCGTGTGACATTGCCTTACCCTGTGCTACCCAAAACGAATTGAATGGGGAAGACGCAAAAACCCTGATCAAAAACGGCTGTATCTGTGTCGCGGAAGGGGCTAATATGCCATCAACCTTGGAGGCGGTACATATCTTCCAGGATGCCAGGATACTGTTTGCGCCGGGCAAGGCCTCCAATGCGGGCGGGGTAGCTACTTCCGGATTGGAGATGTCGCAGAATTCCCTACGCATAAGCTGGACCCGTGAGGAGGTGGATAAACGACTTAAGGAAATTATGATGGGGATCCACGATTCCTGTATCGAATACGGTATGGAAGACGATGGCTACTGTAATTATGTGAAGGGTGCCAATATTGCAGGCTTTGTAAAGGTTGCCGATGCGATGCTGGCCCAAGGGGTTGTCTAAGGTACGAAGATAGAAGTACGAGGTGCGAAGTTTAAAAATCTGAAATACAGGTCATTATCGTTGAGGTAGACCGTTGCAGTGGCCAGTGAAACGAAGGTTGATCAGTTGATGGTCTAGCCTTTTTCCATACTTTCCAAAAACCCGTATTTCAGATTTTTAAACTTCGCACCTCGTACTTCTATCTTCGTAC
>JBCBSN010000076.1:0-16781 GCA_039819225.1 Bacteroidota bacterium
TTAAGAATGCATTTTTAAAGTCGATGAACAATTGCTTAAAACCTACCCTGGGTGCCCGTGGTAATTTTTTCCGTTTGGCATAGATAAAGACCATGAGCATCAAGGCAAGCCCCACTAGGATTCCGGGAACATAACCTGCAATGAACAAGGCGGCAACCGATGCGGTACCCCCACTTGCAAGGGCATAGACGATAAGTACATTGCTGGGCGGAATCAATAGGCCTGTGGTAGAAGAACTAATATTCACCGAAGCACTGAACTCCCTGGGATACCCCTCCTTCTCCATTTTGTCCGTCAACGTACTACCAATGGCAGAGGCGGCGGCTATTGCGGAACCCGAAATGGCACCAAAGAGCATGGCCGCAATAATGTTTACAAAAGCGAGACCGCCCGGAAAGCTCCCGATCAGCGATTTGGCAAAATCTATCAACCGCTTGGCGATGCCACCCCGGTTCATGATTTCCCCCGCAAGGATAAAAAAGGGAATGGCAAGGAGCGCAAAATTGTCGATTCCCGTGGTCATCCGCTGTGCTGCCGTGGTCGTGGCGGGCATAAAGACAATATTCAATAATAAGGTAATGGTAGTAGATATCCCAATGGAATAGGCTACGGGTACACCATAGGCTAATAGCCCTATAAAACTAATGAACAGTACAAGAATACTTATGGTTTCAATGCTCATTGGTCTCTGGGCTAAAAGTTACGCTTATGTGATAGATACAGAAGAAAATAATGATAAGGCCACTAAGGGGAACCATGGTGTACACTAGGCCAAGGGGAACATTCAATGCAGGGGATATCTGCCCCAATTTTAAGGTCGTGTACACCAGATTGCCGCCGCCTATGACCATAACCACCAAAGCAAACAATGCCATGGCCCATTGTATGATTTTTTGTCGCCTTCTTTTCTTTTCCGGGGGTAGCTTGGATAACAAAAAGTCCATAGCCAGATGACCTTCTTGGGTACCGTTGATAAAAGCCGCCCCTAAAAGGGTTAGCCATATTAAAGCGAAACGGGCAAACTCCTCTGTGAAGGAACTGGATTGCCCAACCACATAACGGGAGACTACCTGCCAGACCACATCAATCACCAGTAATCCAAAAATAAGTACCAAGAAAGTCTCGATAAACCTGTTCAAAAAGGTGTACACCTTCTGCATTATTGGGATTGTATTTTGTTAATATATTCCGCCAGTTTAGGGTCTTCCATGACACGTTCCAATACCGGGCCGGATTTAATGGCAAAGGGCTCTTTCTCTGGATAGTGGAACTCTACCTGGGCCTCTTTCAATACTTTCATGTTTTCCTGCACGGTTTCCTCCCAATATTCTTTTTGCCGGGCTACACTTTCCGTTGCTGCGGATTGCAACCATTGCTTTTCTTCTTCCGTTAGGGTGTCCCAGAATTTGGTCCCTATCACCACTACATCGGGCACCATGGTATGTTGGTCAAAAGAATAGTATTTGCACACTTCATAATGGTTACTGGTTACAAAGGAAGGGATGTTGTTCTCAGCCCCATCGACCACATTCTGCTGTAGTGCGGTGTATAGCTCGCCATAGGCCATGGGCGTCGCAGAAGCCCCCAGGGTGTTTACCATATCTACCGACATCTGATCGTTCATCACCCGTATCTTTAATCCCCTTAGGTCTTCCGGATTGGTAACCGGCTTTTTTTTGGTATAGAAACTGCGGCTTCCGGCATCATAAAAACAGAGACCCCGAAGTAAGAACTCCGTTCCGCTTGCCAATAGTTCCTGGCCTACTTCGCCCTCCAGTACAGAGAACAGATGCTCCCCATCCCGAAATAGGTAGGGAATGCCCATGATGCGGTATTCCGGGGCAAAATTGGACATGGAGGCGGCACTTACCTTGGTCATGGCCACACTGCCGATCTGTAAAAGTTCAAGGACCTCACGCTCTGTTCCCAACTGCCCATCGGGAAAGATCTTTATTTGTAGTTTACCTCCGGATTTCTCCTCCAAAAACCGTTGCATGTCCAAAATGCCTTTATGGACAGGATGGGTGGTGGGTAACGAATGGGCAAAATACAACAGTTTGGTTTCCCCGATTTCCGTACAGGAAAACTGGGACAAACACATGGGAATCAAAACAAAGGAAAAAAGGAGATAGCGTTTCTGTTTCTTTGTCATACTGTTGTTCCTATGCCACTTTATTAAAAGCACATAAATATAGAAAACAAAGGGGAATAATCACCATGGGAAGTTTTTAATTACCCCCATTATTCTGATATAAAGCCGTAATAGTTTCTATTTCCCCGTCGCCATTTTATAGGCCTGGATGGTGGTATGGTATTTGGTCAACATATTGGGGATTTCCCAATCCGGTAATTTTCCGTTATTTAAATAGTTAAGATAATTCTCGGTAACCTGGGCAAAATGGGCCTCATGTCCTATTTGAAATTTCTCTGGAATGGTAATGCGCCACATTCCATTAGGTCCACGTTCCATAGTGGTTCCTGGAAATTGCAACTGTACCTCGGTATCCAGAGCTTTCTTTAAGTTTGCTCCAAAGTTTTCCAGATCCTTGGGTTTTACGTACAATACCGGTCTGTAGTTTTCTTCCGCGCCCTGTTTAATAATAAGGTCGCTTTTTGTACCCCTCATTATGCTGTAGTGGGTATCCCCGGTACCCTCCGGGGCCTTGTAGTTCCAGATTACGGAGACCTTGGCATGCTTTCCGTTTATACGATAGTTCATTTCTCCATTGCAGAATACATGCAACTCCCCATCCGCGATATCCTTTTTAAGGTAGTCTGGATATTCCTCTAATCCGGTAACTTTGGTGAAGTCTTCCCGGGACAGTACCGTAGGCCATCTTTTGGCATTGATCATCGCAACCTTTGTGGTATCTATAATCTGTTCCGGAAAGGCTTCCCATTGCACCAGATCTACCAAATGGGTAGTGACATCCACGATACCCTCTCCTTCCTCATTGACGTCAAAAAACCAGGCTGGGCGTACCAATGGGCTGCCCGATACGTATTTAAAAAAATGGTGTACGCTTTCCTTACTGATTGCAGGCTCTTCCAAGCTACCCTCAACCAACTCCCCAAAAACTTCAGGAAGGGTAGAAAAAAGCTTCTGCATCATGGTTGTGGCTTCAAAGCGCTCCGTCATAATATCATAGACCAACAATCCCTTTTCATCAGCGATAGAAAAAGCCTCCTTTAATTTGGCATATCCCTCTGGGTTTATGACCAGGGGTTTATCCGCATACACATGCAGCCCTGCTTTGACCGCTTCCAGGATATAATCGATTTTTTTGGAGTTCTTGCCGGCCACAATCATTACATTACCCGGTCTGTTGGTCACCATTCTTTCTATATAGTCATGGCCCAGATAGGGTTGTACTTGCCACTGGGTAGGTAATTCCTCGCGGGTATTATATACTTCTATTTTGTTTAGAAAATCCTTTACCTCGGGGCCTCGGGGCGCAAAAAGATAAATAGTGGAATCTACCTTAGGATACATGGTCTTGTGTACCAAAGCTGCATGAAAATGACCGGGATCTAAGGTCATTAGTCTCACCTTATCCGGATGGTTTTGCGTCATATTTTTAGTCGACTTTTTTTCCGCGCAGGAAAAAAACAAGCATATTATTACCAGGATTTTGAACTTCATTCTAGGTGGGTTTGCTTTTTTTAGAAATGGTTGGTTATGTCTATTTTATACAACTGTATCGCAAACTAGTGTCTCTAGCATTCCACAAGGGTCAAGATGGAATACCACCTTACTCTTTCATAGAGAGGAACACACAAATTTACCTTCGGTAAATGCCGAAGTAGTCTAAACTTTCACATAATCCGTACCGTAGGGTTTTCGCTGCTCTCGGTGCAACATGGCATTGGCTTCATCATCATTGATGAACATTTCCTTTTCATTGTCCCACTCCAATTTTCGATCAAACTGCATGGCAATATCACTAATTAAACAGACTACACAGGCTTTATGACCTTTATCAATGGAGGAAATGGGTTGCTTCCGGGTCTTAATACAATCCAACCAATTCCCATGTTGATCTTCAATTTTTTCCAAATGAAGTTCATTAGACCCAATTACAGATTCCAAAATTTTGGGATCCGAGGCATTCAAGGCCTTAGCACTCTTTTCCTGGGCCACTGGATCCGAAGCCGATGCCGTATAGGCCCCACGCGACACAAAGATCCAACCATCATCCCCTATATATTTGATACCATTGGTGTATCCCCCACTGGTATACACGGTAATCCCATTGTCATATTCATGCTTTACCAGGAAGTCCCCATGTACGTTCCAAAGTCCTGATTTTGGGAATTCCGCGAGGGCCTCCACGGAAACCGGACCGCCCAATTCCGTATTCATGCCCCAGGCCGCGGAATCATAGTGATGTTGTCCCCAACCGGTAATCATTCCGGCACCATACCTTCGTATCCTAAGCCAACCCGGACGACTATACCCCTCCTTAGGGTGCACGCCAATTTCGGTATAGGGTACCTCCGAGGTAGATCCCAACCACATATCAAAATTCAGATTGGAAGGAACCGGCATCGGTGGTGCCTCCGGTCCCGCAGGATCTCCGGGCAACCCGATCTTAACCGTATGCAGTTTCCCTATACGGCCATTGCGAACCAGCTCCGCGGCCACCCGAAACTGGGGCATGGCCCGTTGTTGGGTCCCTACCTGCAAAATAACCCCGGTCTTTTTTACCGCATCACGTAATTGTTGGCCTTCCTTTACGGTGAGGGAAGTAGGCTTTTGAAGGTAAATATCCTTTCCCGCCAGAGCCGCTTCCATAGCGGGCTGTGAATGCCAATGATCTGGAGTACTTATCACCACAGCATCAATATCCTTGTTCAGTAACATTTCCCTATAGTCACTATAGGTTTGGGTATCCATATACTTTTTCTTGCCCATCTTTTCCTGATAGAATTGGTCTACCAAAAGTTTGGCGTCCGAAGTCCTTTTTGCATCCACGTCGCAAACGGCCACAAAACGCGCCTGGTCAAACCGGATGGTATCATGGATATCATGCGATCGTGCAATACGTCCGCAACCTATTTGCCCAATGTTGATCTTGTTACTCGGGGCGTCCTTGCCCAACACATGGGCCGGGACAATGCTAGGGAATCCTACCATAGCTGCTGTTCCCAAGGCCGTCTTTTCCATAAAGTTTCTTCGCTTCATAAATAGTATCTAATTCTTGATTATTTCTGTTTTTAATGGATTGGCAAAGACCTGCCAATAGGCCTCAGCCTCTTCGGCGGTCAATTCACCATCGAACACCACCATTCTATACTGCAAACCATATTCCATATTCGGCTCTATTTTCCATTCGGTATGGCGGATGGGGCAGAATTCAAAGAACATATCCCCCCTGCCCCCATTGGCATCTACCGGCCAAATGCGCATAGGTTCCGGATGCATCCTATTTTCGGGGTGGCTCATAAACAATATCCCGCTTGTTCCCTGTCCATCGGAGGATTCTCCCGATACAATACACCAACGGGCATTGCTACCATCCGCCTGCAATCGGTCTTTGCCCTCCGAGGTAAGTACGGTACAATTATCTTTGTGCCAACGCTCTGTAAATCGGAGGCCAATGCCGCCCCCATAGCGATAGGCCTCAAACAGGATACCATTCTTAAGAGGTGAGCTAAAGTTGGTATTGTAATCGAACATATAGCGATTTGGCCTTTCCAAATTCCATAACCGCACCTCTACATTTTCGTTCAATGCTACTTGCGGCGCATTTTCCGTTTTTAGGTCAATGTGCTCCTGGGATGCTGTAAAGGAACTGAATAGATCTCCGGAAACCATCTCCTTGAACTCCTTAAAAAGTACCGTCCCCATGCCCTGTCCCAAATTCCAAAAGTCTACCCTGGTAGTGTCGATCCTAGTATGCGTCCATGGCCCCCAAAGTCCGTAGTGATGGTAATGGTCCGGGGGCTGTATGCGGGTAAGGGTATCCCCTTTTGGTGTGCATATGGGATGAATATAACCTGACTTTGCGTATAGGGAATCCACTCCAGAAGGTGGATAGGTCATGGCATAGCGATACTGAAGAACTGGTGTGTTGTCCCATTGTAGTTCCAGATTTCCTTGATTTTCTAGGAAATTCATTTTAGAAGAAACATATGTGGTTGAATCATGGACTGCCTCTAGGGAATAAGCAACACCCCTTTCCGGATTATGCAGAAACCAAATATGGTCGCCTGCCTTTTGAAAGGGTAACGGCTCACCATCTTGTACGAGTTGAAACTTATCCAGATCTTGAACTGCCTGGGGTAATGTCAGGGAGACTGGACCGGAAAGCGAAAAACCGTTGTCCTCCTTTACCTTAATCCGATATGCCTCTTTTTCCTGACATGCAACTAGGGAAGCCAATAAGCAAAAAAGAAAGGCATACTTCATACATAAAGGTTTGGACAACGGAAATTACAAAAAACTAAATCAAACTAACTCAATACTATATTGTTATTCTTCAGGATCGGGAATGCTGGTAAGGGGGGGAATATTGTTCTCAAAACCGGGATATCCCTCATTTTGATTTATTCTACCTTGTGTATTCGCATTAATGGCTCCTGCTGGTACCGGCCAAAGCACGTGGTATGGACTCATAGTGAATTGAACCCCGAAAACTGTTCTAAGTCCAGGTATATTATAAAAGTCGGTCACCTCCATAATACGGTCGTACCAAAAATTTTCCTGGGAAAAGTTATCCAAACTATAGGATTTGCCATTGTAGGCCGTTCTTCCCGTCCGGGCGAAAATATAGGCAATTCGGGTCAATTCTGTTTTTCGGTTTTCTTCGTAATACAATTCCCTTGCCCGTTCGTCCAAGATATAATCCATAGTTACTTCCGTTGCCGTAATAGGATCGGCATCGGCCCTTAAGCGTATGGCATTAATATCTGCTGCGGCGGAGGTATTATCATTGTTCCAAAAATGTGCCTCTGCTCTTAAAAGATAGGTCTCTGCCAACCTATAAATATACCAATCCCCATGGCCACCAGCTGGTTTTACATTAGTGGGATCAGGGATAAACAACTTGTACCTTGGAAAACCGTACCAATTACGAATAGTATCGGAACATAACGGTGTCCCGTCAGGAAGGTATAACTGCAAGTTTTGTCCAAAAAAGGAATTTCCTGCAGCTTCTAGACTGGGCGCATTGTAGACCAAATCCTCCATATCCACCCAATTCCCATTATCCCTATTATGCCTTTGATCATTATTGGCGTCCTCCCAAACATCAATGGTACTATAGCGCGTACCCCTATTTCTACCTATTCCTCTACCAATTTGGTTTACTTGATCAATAGTGATGTTTGGCTCATCGGACATACCGTTCTGCCCGTCCGGAGTATTTATAAAACGCCACCACAAGGGAGTGGCCTGTCTCATAATACTGGTCCCATTTCCAAAATCATTGGCGGCACCGATATCCCTAAACTCCAAACGATCCACACCTGCAAGGATAACCTCAGTGTTCCCGGGCAAGCTCTTGTTTTCCGCTTGGTGCAGATCCCAGGTAACATCCTTGGTAGCATCACCCGAAGTACTGCCAAAGCGATTGGTCATCAATGCATATCCACTTCCATTTATCAATTGCGAAGCTGTATTAATGGCCTGGGTAAAATCCCCGGCGGCCAAGTTTACCTTCGTCAACAAATGCAAGACTACCCCTTTATTGACTTCCCCTCCATTTGATGTTTCGCTTACCATATTTACCGCCATTCTCAGTTCCTCAAGTATAAAATCCAGGATTACCTCCCGTTCCGTACTAACAAAATCCAGCCTTGGGGAGGTCACCTCCTCCAATACCACCGGAATATCCCCAAACTGATGGATAAGTCTGTAATAGGCATATGCTCTATGGAACATGGCCCTGCCCAAAATATCGCTACGCTGGGCAGCACTATCGAATTCGGCATCATCCAGTCGACCAATGACTGTATTGGCGAACTTTATATTTTCATATAATGCCTCCCAGAACCATCCAATACGGTTAAAATTGGCACTGTTGAGGTTGGCATCGGGAAGAATTTGTGCGTTAAGATCCTGCGCCGGGCCTGCTTTGTCCGTAGTACCTTCAATGGATACCTCGGAAAAAATGTTTTCCGTAATCATAGGTGCCCCATCGCCATAATACTCCGAGCGGATGTTATACAATGCCTCAGATAAGAGACTATTGAGCCCCTCTGGTGTATTCAATGCATTTTGGGGGGTGAAAAAGGATTGGGGATCGGCATCCAAAAACTCTTCCTCACAAGAGGTCAATAACAATCCGAAGGCACTAATAATTCCTAAAATTCCTTTCGAAGATGTATATACTATTCTTTTCATCGCTATTGTCTTTTTAAAGTGTTATATCTAGCCCAACGGTGAAAAAACGGACTACCGGTATAATTCCATCGTTATCAAAATCCCCATCATCACCTCTTAATCGACCCCCTATATTAACCGACTCGGGGTCAAAAAAATCCCACTCCTTTGTCCAGGTGGCCAGGTTCCGACCATTTACATAAAAACGGGCACTGGACATGGACAACTTTTCCACCAGACGCTTAGGGAACCTGTAAGCCAAAGTAACATTGTTCAATCGGATAAAAGAGGCATCTCGCCAAACATCAAAGGTGGAGGGACCATCATTGGAGAAGAGCCGAGCATAATCGTTTATGGGATTCCCCGGGGTCCAAAAAGGCAATTTCCAAAAATTGGTACGATCAATGAATCCATCCCGGTTTTTAGCCAAATTAAATTGTCTGCGTTGCCCCCAGTTGGAGTATACCTCAAAGGAAAAGTCGATATTCTTAAAAAAGGTAAACCGATTCGTAAGACCCCATCGGTAACGCGGTTCCCGATACCCTTGGAAGACATTGTCGTTTACATCCAATATACCGTCATTGTTAACGTCCCTAATCTGGAAGTCCCCGGGGGAAACCCCATAGGTGGCAGCCTCATCCGCCTGATCCTGTTGCCATATTCCCAATGCTTCCCGGCCCCAGATGATGTCTTGGGCCTCGCCAATGAAGAGTTGGTTCTCCAAATCGTCCAATTCATTACCTTCCTCATCCAAATCCCCAAAAAGGGCGTTGACCTTGTTGCGGTTCAAGGAAAAATTAAAGCTGGTATTCCATTTAAAGTTTTCCTTATCGAAGTTCAACGAAGATACGGCAAACTCAATCCCCTTGTTCTCCAGTTCCCCCAGATTGGTAATTACCTCGTTAAAACCTATAATACTCGGCAATCTTCGTTCAATGATCAAGTCGTCCGTAAGGTTTCTATACACATCTAAAGCACCCTCAATTTTTCCATCCAGGAAACTAAAGTCCAAACCTGCGTTGAAAGCCCTTGTCCGTTCCCATCGTAAATCTTGGTTTTCTTGGGTCTCGTTGTTAAAAGTAGGCACCTGTACCACTTGGCCATTGGCATCCACATTAAGGAAATTACCGGCCTCTAAACGCGATAGCGAAGCAAAATCACCGATATTCCGATTCCCATTTTCTCCATAACTAAGACGAAGCTTTAGAAAATTGACAAAATTGGAATTAAAGAAATTCTCTTCCGAGATGACCCAGGCTGCGGAGACGGAAGGAAAATAGGCCCGTTTGTTTCCGGCCCCAAAGGCCGAAAAGCCGTCCCTACGCATGACAAAATTAATGAGATAACGGGAATCATAGTTATATCCCAATCGGGTCATATAGGCATCCCCGGTCGTGGTTACGTCCTCGCTTTCCACCGTTTGGATCGTTCCCCGTTCCAAGGAACTGAAACCTAGGGCATCACTGGGTTCAAAGGTATTGGCCTTTGCAATGGTCCGGTAGCTCTGGAATTTTTCAGCATACAACAAAAAGGTAAAATCAAAGGTATGCTTATCAATGCTCTTGTTCCAACGTAATATATTGTCCAACTGCCATTCATTGATCTTGCGATTGTCCCTTTCGGCTGTACCAACTAGGTTCTCCGGATTTGCCTGGGATTCAAAATCATAGTACTCCAAGAACTCCAATCTGTTCACATAACCCAGTTCGTAGGAAAAGCCCAAAGGTAATTTTATCTTGGCGTATACCCGGGAATTAAACGTGTGATTTTCGGTAAGCCGCTCAGAAAAAGTTCTTCGCAAGAAGGCATTTGTGGCACCCGCTCCATTATCGTCCTGTGGGCTCAACCTAATGTTTCCTTCATTGTCAAATTCGGACCCCCATGGGGAAGATCTGATAATCTGGAGCCTCTCCGCCGGAATCGATCCATTTCTATCGGCATCATCGGGATACTGATCGGTCTTTGCAAACTGGGCATTCATCCCTACGGTCAACCAATCATTAATCTTGGCATCCAGGTTTAATCGCGAACGTATGGCTTCGAATTCCTCACCCACCGTAATGCCTTCATTGTCTTGACGACCTATGGACCAATAGTAGTTCAACCCCCCTTTTCTACCCGAAATACTGGTGTTGAACTCATTTCTAAACCCTGTTTGATTAATTCGTTCGTACCAATCGATACTATTTCCATCCAAATAGTTTTGTACCTCCACATCCTGAAACCCGATACGGTTAAGCCATACTCTTTCCGGGTTTCCCTGTCCCCCATCATAGGCCAACCATTGATCTAATGAAATCCCATCCGGCAGGTTATTGGGATTGTCAAAAAATCCCGGATTCTCCTGTGCCAGATTGCCACGGCTACTTTTAAAGACTTCTACACGCCAATCGGCATATTCACTGGCACTGTACGGCCGCTCCCCGGACGCATCCTGCGCAAAGCCTACACTAGTATTAATGGTAATCGTAGGCTTCTCACTGGTGCCCCTTTTGGTAGTAATCAAGATTACCCCATTGGCTCCCCTGGCCCCGTATACCGCGGCCGAGCTCGCATCCTTGAGCACGTCCAGCTTATCAATGTCCTGTGGAGCGATATCCGCCAAGCTGCCATTAAAGATAAAACCATCAACAACGATCAGGGGAGAGGAATCCGCATTAATACTGTTGTTTCCCCGAATCTGGATATTGCTTACCCCGCTAGGCGATGTAGCATTACCAATGGCCAGCCCGGCAATATTGCCACGAAGTACATCAGTCACCGAATTTGTCGATTGGTGAGACACTTCCGCGGCATCCAACTGGGCCACAGCACCGGTAAGATCTTTTTTCTTAACAGCACCATAGCCCACCACCACCACCTCGTCCAAGGTAGAAGCGGTAGCTACCATACTTACATCAATAGTTGCATTACCGCTAATGGCTATTTCCTGGGTCTCAAAGCCAATATAGGTGAAAGCCAAGGCAACATTGGCATTGGAAACTGTAATGGAGTAATTTCCATCAAAATCAGTGGAAACCCCATTGGTGGTTCCCTTTTCCACCACAGCAGCCCCTGGTAAGGGGACCCCGGCATCATCTACAACGGTACCGGTTACCGTGAATCCGTCCTGCCCGTACGAAAAAAATGCGAGCATCATGATAAGCAGCGATAAACCCAATTTTGTTTTTGGAATTTTCGCCTTTCCAAATAAGTGTCTCATAGGATTGGTCATTAAAGTTCAAAGAGTCAATTGTTAAACAAATCTAAACAAAAATTAGACTTATGCAATCGATTGCATTAAATAAATGTGCAACATTTTTATTTTTTTATGCAATAAATTGATATTCCTGTATTATCTCATCTATATTTTGGTTAATCATTAGGATTTTCAAACTATATTTTCTGATTCAATATTTGTTGCGTATTATTGTTGCGGAATAACCTATCTATCATATGGCCAAAAGGATTACCATATATGATTTGGCAAAAAAATTAAATGTTTCCCCCGCTACGGTAAGTAGAAGCCTAAACGACCATCCCTCTATTAGCCAGAAAACCAAGGATAGGATTCTAACCTTGGCTAAATCCTCTGGCTACCGGACTAATAAATTTGCGGCAAACCTCAGCCGACAAAAATCCAATACTATTGGGGTCATCGTCCCAAGGTTGAATTCCAATTTTATGTCCACTGTACTTGCCGGTATCGAAAAAGTGGCCAATGAGATAGGCTACAACCTTATTATAAGCCAGTCCCTGGAATCATTTGAAAAAGAGGTAATGAATGCAAAGACCCTTTATGATAGCGGGGTGGATGCCCTAATGGTTTCCTTGGCCAATGAAACGGAGCATTACGACCATTTTACAAGGTTTACCGAACGTAAGATTCCCCTGCTTTTTTTTGATCGGGTCACTAATCTTCCCGGTTGCCCCACCATCCGAATAGATAACAAGGCTGCAGGATTTGAAGCCACTGAACATCTCATTGAACAAGGCTGTACCAACATTTTGCATATAGCCGGAGAACTCAAAAGAAATGTATATTCCGAAAGGTTTCAAGGTTTTAAGGAAGCTATGGACAAAAATGGATTATCCCATACCTCCTTGGATCCATTGCTAATAAGTCCGAGTTTGGAAAAGGTTCCCGAGATAGTCAACTATATCAAAAACACCCGTCCCAAATTTGATGGCCTCTTTGTAGCCAATGACACCTTTGCGGTTCATTGTATCAAGGCACTTAAGGAAAAAGGGTATTGTATTCCCCAGGATATCAAAGTAATTGGCTTTAATAATGATCCTGTGTCGGAGGTGATTTCCCCCAATTTAAGTTCCATTGATTATCCCGGTTATCAAATGGGGGTTTTAGCGGGACAAAGCATTATTGGTCATCTAAACGGGAGCATCGACCTACAGTCTGCCAATAAAATTACGTTACGACATAAATTAGTGATCCGGGAGTCTTCCCTCACTGTAGCACAACAAACCAAAACACCATGAAAACAATTCAAACCGTTCTATTATGTACTTTTTTTTCAGTAAACTGTTTTGCCCAAAGTCCAGGAGAATTGGAGATTACAGATGTCTGGCTTTCAAAAATTGAAAATCTTGCTCCCGCTACGCCAAGAATTCCGAATACGGGTAAAAAGAAAATCCTGGTCTTTTCAAAAGCTACCGGATTTTACCATTGGACCATCCCCCATAACATAGAAATGCTTAAAATACTGGCTAAAAAATCCAAGGCCTTCGAGATTCATGTGGGCTATGATATTGCAAACTTTGAAAAAAAAGCGCTGAGGAAATACGATGCCGTGGTGCTGAACAATTCCAATCCGAGTGGCCCGGATCGCGACCTATTTGCCGATCTGATGCGGCAGAACACCTCCCTTTCGGATGCTGAGATCGCTACCAAGGCCCCGGAATATGAAAAAAACCTTATGGACTACGTAGCCAAAGGGGGCGGGCTTATGGTTTTGCACGGGGCCATTACCGTACAGAACAATTCCCCGGCTTTTAGCCAAATGATCGGTGGGAGTTTTGATTACCACCCTAAACAGCAGGAAATGCACCTTAAGGAAGTGGACAAAAACCATCCCCTGGTCCGTGCTTTTAAAGGAAAAGGATTTACTCATGTAGATGAACCCTACTTTTTTAAAAATGCCTATTTCGACTATAATTTTAGACCCTTACTCTACATAGAGGCCAACGCACTTATCGATCTTCGTAAGGCTTCCAATACCAATACCCTCTATGTCTCCTGGATAAAGAGGCATGGTAAAGGAAGGGTTTTTTATACCTCTCCCTCCCATAATGCCCAAAGTCTGGAGAACCCGGATCTTTTGCAGTACTTCTTGGACGGTTTGCAATATGTTGTCGGGGATTTGGAATGTGACGATTCGCCTATTGCCGCAAAGCCGGACTGAAACTGTATGGACGTTATCGTGAATAATGGATAAGCTTCAAAAGCTGGATTTTTCAGTTCCCAGCCCGCCCTTGGCGGGTGGAAAAATCCCCCAAAAAGTAATCGAATTTAGAAAATCTTTGCCCGCCTATGGCGGGTTAGGGAAACAAGATTTTCTAGAAAAAAAGCTTATCCGTTATTCACGTGACGTTAGGCCAGACTTCTATGGATTAAGAGCCTGTTCTACTACCGGTACCTCACCTATTCTTGCACCTTTCCCACTGGATATCCCACCTACACGAAATCCAAAGAACCTGTATTTCTATGTGTTTGCGTTAGGAAAACATTAAAAAAAGGAATACGTGACATTTGTCAGGTTTTAACAGCCTAACTTATGGTTAAATTTGCGGTTTAATGGATAATTTTTAATATTATTACTATCGCAAAAGAAAATATTTACTTTCTAATTTAATATCAATACTATCAAAAATAGATATCGCTATGGTCGAGGTAAAATTTAAGGGAGGGAATTGGACCAAAGAGGTCGATGTAAGGGATTTTGTAATCCAAAATAGTATCCCTTACCACGGAACCCACGATTTTCTGGTTGGACCTACTACAAGGACCCAAAAATTATGGGATGCCTGTAAAGAGGCCGTAAAGGAAGAAAGGCAGAACAACGGGGTACGTTCCTTGGATACGGAAACCATTTCAGCAATAAATGCATTTGACGCTGGATATATAGATAAGGAGAACGAAGTAATCGTAGGGTTGCAGACCGATGAATTGTTAAAACGCACCATGAAACCTTTTGGAGGTTTCAAGGTCGTGCAAAAGGCATTGGCCGAACATGGGGTACAACCTAACGACAAACTTACCGAACTGTTCACTAAATACGTAAAAACCCATAATGACGGTGTATTTGATGCCTACACCAAAGAAATAAAAAAGTATAGGTCACTTGGTATTTTGACCGGCCTACCCGATAATTATGCCCGAGGTAGGGTCATCGGGGATTACCGGCGCGTGGCCCTTTATGGAATCGATTTCCTAATAGAGTCCAAAACAAATGACCTGGAACGTATCACAGGTCCTATGAGCGATGATGTCATTCGTCTACGCGAAGAAGTATCCGAACAAATACGGGCACTGAAGGAAATAATCGCTCTTGGTGCGAAATATAATCTGGATTTAAAACGTCCTGCCCGGAATGCCCAAGAAGCCGTACAATGGACCTATATGGCCTATTTGGCCGCCGTAAAGGAACAGGATGGGGCCGCTATGTCCCTGGGCAATGTATCTACATTCTTGGACATTTTTATCGAAGAAGATCTGCGGGAAGGACGTATCTCCGAAAAAGAGGCCCAAGAATACATTGACCAATTTGTGATGAAACTTCGTATGGTGCGCCATTTAAGGATGGCGGCTTATGAGGAAATCTTTGCCGGGGATCCTACTTGGGTAACCGAAGCCATTGGGGGCATGTTCGCCGACGGACGGACCAAGGTGACCAAAACCTCGTTCCGCTTCCTGAATACCCTATATAACCTTGGCCCTGCCCCGGAACCCAATTTGACCGTACTTTGGTCCCAGGACCTGCCGGAAAACTTTAAGACCTATTGCTCAAAAATTGCCATAGACACCTCTTCCATCCAGTTTGAAAACGATACCTTGATGCGGGAGAAAAGAGGTTCCGATGATTATGGTATTGCTTGTTGCGTCTCCTATCAAGACCTTGGAAAATCCATTCAGTTTTTTGGGGCCCGTACCAATTTGGCCAAAACATTGCTTATGGCCATAAACGAGGGCCGTTGTGAAATAACGGGTACAAAAGTAGTAGATGGCATTGCACCATTGGAAGGGGAGTATCTGGACTTTGACCAGGTAATGGCCAATTTTAAAATCGCTATGCGGGAAATAGCGCGCGTATATAATGATTCCATGAATATAATACATTATATGCACGACAAGTATTATTATGAAAAGGCACAAATGGCTTTAATCGATACCAATCCCCATATTGATATTGCCTATGGAATGGCGGGATTATCCATTGTGGCCGACTCCCTTTCGGCCATTAAATACGCCAAGGTAAAACCCATTCGCAATGAGGAGGGATTAACAGTGGATTTCAAGATCGAGGGGGAATTTCCCATGTATGGAAACGACGATGATCGCGTGGATGACCTTGCGGTACAAATGGTTGCCGATTTCAATGATGAATTGAAGCAGTTGCCCGTGTACAAAAATGCAACGCCTACTATGTCCGTACTCACCATAACTTCCAATGTGGCCTATGGCAAGAAAACTGGAGCCACACCGGATGGCAGGGCCAAGGGCGTTCCCTTTGCTCCTGGGGCCAACCCCATGCACGGTCGTGATTCCCATGGCGCTATCGCTTCCCTGAACTCTGTGGCAAAAATAAATTACGAAGATTCCCAGGACGGCATATCCAATACCTTCTCCATTGTTCCCAAATCATTGGGGTCCAGTGAAGAAGACCGTATCGAGAACATGACCACTATTCTGGATGGCTATTTTTCGAGGAACGCCCAGCATATCAACATCAACGTGCTGGACAAGGAAACCTTGATCGATGCCATGGAAAATCCGGAGGAGTATCCGCAACTCACGGTACGTGTTTCGGGCTATGCCGTGAATTTTGTAAGGCTTACCAGAGAACAGCAAATGGAAGTCATTACCCGTTCCTTCCATAAAACTATGTAATTGTATGCATTTGTAATAGTTAGACGGAAGAGGTCTATACCTCTTCCGTCTTTTATTGAACTCCTTCAACATCCCGCCTATCAAGACTGCAGACAATTCTTTACGGGTACATTCCATTGAATCCTTCGGAACACATGATGGTCCTGGAATACGTTTGGTCATATTCCTGCAAGGGTGTAAACTAAAATGTGTGTACTGCCATAATCCTGATACCATTGATACCGATGGAGGGAAGGAATATCCTATTGAAGAATTGGTAGACATGGCCCTAAAGATGAAACCCTATTTTGGGGATAAGGGTGGCGTAACGGTTTCGGGAGGAGAGCCTCTACTTCAATCCAAAGAGCTGGT